>SBBP01000090.1 GCA_005239655.1 Candidatus Microgenomatus auricola
CCCCATGCCAAGCGGTTCCATTTGAGCTTGGCATTGATATCGGCTTTCCGCATTTCGCCAGCGACTAGCTTAGCCCGCCGGGCTTCGGGTATAAAATGCAAATGACCATTGACCATTTCATAGGCACGTGATGCGCCAATGTGGCCAACACCCTCTTCAATGTATGATAGATCGTTTGCTAAACGTAATGACTCGTGTTCACTCATACCAAGTTGACCAACGAGTACGCGTTGACGCCACAGTTCCAACCCATCTGCATCAGAGCGAGCGTCAGTATAGCCCGCATCTGCCATCTGTTGTTGGATAATCTCATTAAAGTCATAGTTCTGCGCAATACGCTTGACGACGGCTTCATACAAGTGGTGATTGCCTTCTCGTTTTGCGCGCGCCAAATACCCCATCAACTCTGTGGTGTTCTTCACATCTTTAATTTTGGACATTTCCTCCTGGATCAAATGCTCAGTGTGGGTACGCGCTTCGTAACTCGTTGGCTCTTGGTAGGCTGCAAGTTCTGTACGCAGCTTTGCCGCTTGCTTTTTGAGTGCATCTGCAGCTTTTTTATGGTCCTCTCGCTCATCAGTTTCACCAATTTTTTTGCCGTCCTTATCGAGATCATCTCTTACTTTGACCGCGTTGGTCAGGGTGCCGCCTCGTGCATACCCAGTCACGGGGTTCAGCGCACCTGTATACCCAGAGTCTGCCAGACGCTTTTGAAGAGCCTCGTTCTTTTTTTCTAAATCTCCAGCACGATCTCTCACTGCCTTGCTCAACGAATCTCTCATTGCATTCATCCGCCCAGCGCCAACGACTCCCTCAAGGGCATCATAGGTTGTTGATCCTTCTTCTCCATCCTTTACCATGCCTTGCAGGAGTTCAATTTGTGTGCCAAGGTCTTCTGCCGTGCCAACATCTCCACGATTCAGTGCCTGCTGTCGTTCATCTTCCATTTTGCGGATTTCTCCTTGCAGAGCAACTTTCACCTCTCCGATACGAGCATCAATCTCTGCCCTTGCCTGACCGGCTGCAATACCCGCTGCAACGCCGTTCAGTGTGCGCACCGCTTCCCTGTTGGCATCATGCTCATCAAGAACACTATTCACTTCATCGGTGCGCAGTCGATTTCGAGCTTCCCTGGCCTTTTTTTCTTCTTCCTCTTGCTGTGTATCGAGTTTTTTTGCCTCCTCTTCATTCTTCAAGCGACCACGCTTTCCGAGGATGCGCGTAATTCCACCGAGTGAAAGGTATTCACGTGCAACATGCGTTGGGTCAAGACCTGCTCCAACAGCGAGACCAGCAAGGTTGGCCATGACGCCCAACACGGCACCTTTTCCAGCGACATCAACACCACGCATACGGCTAGCTTCGTGCTCTGCCCTATTTTTTGCAATGGCTTTCTTTTCATCAAATAGCTCTTTGCGCGCTTTTATCACTCCCTTCCCCCAATCGACGGGCTGAAAAACCGTGGAGCCAAGCGTCGTGGCGATTTGTGCAAACCTCCCGGCCTGCCATTGCATGACTGGGTTTCCATCTTTATCCACCTCTGGTTTTCCGTCATGACCAATCTTCGGCACTTCCCGGTGTGTTGCCTTAAACAGGGCTCTTGAAATCGCTCCGCCTTCCATGCTGCCCATTCCTGCGCCAAAATACTGCATACCAATACCCGGCATTGCAAAAAGGCCTGCTCCGACTCCCCACGCTTTTCCTTCGATTGCACCCGTTATCGCTCCCGCCTCCGCAGCCATCTTGTGAATAAGCTTGAGTGACGCCATCAACAGCATCGTTGCAACCAGGAAGTTGGCCAACACATTTGGCGATGTCGCGGCAAACGAACCCGATGGAGCGGTGTATTTGCTTGAGGCGGACGAGGTCGAACTTGTAATTGCACTGCCGCTCGTCGCAAATCTTACACTCACAGGATTGCCGTAATTTGCGTCCTTGTCACCAACCGATTGCTCACCTCCAACAGACGTGCCAAATGCCATGGTGAGCGAGAGCCACAAAAAGAACGTCACGAGCGGCCCCACCGTAACGTAGCGGCCAAACATTTCCCACCACTCACTCGAATACTTTTTTGTCTGTGGCAAAATGCGACTAATGTATGCCAATGGTGACAACACAATCAGGAACCACAGCATCACAATGCGGAAGAGGAGCGTTGCCGTAAACGACAGCATGATTACAAAAAATATCATCGTCATGACGGCTGCGGCGACATAGGCCAGCATGGTGCTGATGAGGCTGGACTCGTCAACACTGGTTGTTCCTCCCAAGTCGACAAGGGTCGGCAGACCAAACGCTCCAATGATGCCTAGGGCAAAGCTCTCACCAAACGACCCCCCGAACGTTGCCATGGCCACAGTCGCCATATCCGTAAACACACCACAGATGGTTTTGGAAAAATTAATGAGTACAGCCATGAGTACCAACTTTGGTACCATCACCTTCCACGAGTATGCTTCGATTTTGAGGACGGTCGCAAGAGCAATAATCACCAAAATCAGCGAAAAAAACATGTTACAGACGTCTCGAACAAGCTTCCAGCCTGTCTGCACAGCAGAGACATTCACGAACCCTCCTGCAGCAGAGCTCCAAATGGCACCATGCGGATAGTTGATGATGAGCTGCATGATGAAGGCCACTAAGGCAGAGGCCATGCCGATTGGACCGATAAAGACGTAGTACAGCATGTTACCAAGAACGATTCCTACCCAGCCTCCGGCGCCAGCGTAGGCAGGCTGCGCAATCGGCACATGGTTGATGTGCAAAATCACAGCAGCAATGGCGATTCCGACAACGCACACCGCTCCCCAGTAAGCGCCGCGCATCGCAAGCCGGCGAACGGTGTGTGTGAAACGGTTGAACGTCACGGATCCAGTGTGATACAAACGCTGCGTTTTCCAAAAAACGCCTATTGCGCGTTGCTTCCAGTGTTGAGCGTCCGGCATGTTAGCCAAAATAGTGCAGAAAAATGATAAATGTACTATAGCACCTATTTTAGAAATTTTCAAGGCTGCGTTGCCGTGCTTTTTGGTTTTTCGGTGGACGAGATGCGCCATTTGACAGCTGCTTCGACTTTTGACATGAATACGAGTGATGCGCCTCGTGTGGAGAGGAGCAGATACTGTCTCGCTGGTACTAGTGATGCCGTTTACGGCGTCCGCGACAACGCTGGAAGTCCTTTATGGATGACCGTGTTTGCCGATCTTGTCCTGCGAGAATCACGATATCCTTCTCCTCTCTACCTGCGGCGTATACAACCGCAGTGCGATCAGGCCAACACATTTACGGAGTCACGTAGACAGTGCCGTCATATTCGTCGTAGGAAGTGCAGGAGCTTGTGCCGCCGCTACGTGTGGTCGTGGTGACCGTGTTGCCGCTGCAGAAGCCCCAGTTATCTTCAATCTGAATCTTCACCTTGTATTCACAGGCGTTTTGTCCACCCTCATCCGTAGAGATATAGAAGCTCGTTGTGGGGTCGCAGGTGTAGGTATGGCTATAGGAGTGTCCAACAGTCGACGCCGCCTCCCACGGATCGGACACGCCAATGGTTTCACTCGTAAACGACTGTTCGGTTGTTGTGGCTTCCCACACGATACGAATGTTCTGGAGAGGTTCTTGATCTTCATCGGCATCAGAATCAAATGTGAGTCCGACAGATGTGCCGCTGGGCACAGTGATATCCCCTGTTGTGTTTCCTTCAAGTGCAATATTCTCAACTTGTGGACGGACGCCACAGTAGTCGTTTTCCACTTGCTCATTATCACTACAGACTTCCAACGTGTCATTGTCATCATAGTCAAACACCCCGTCGTTGTCGTCATCAAAAGCATCGAAGGTTGTGCGACTAGTCGTTTCTGTAAATGCAGCGCTTGGACGAGAAGCATCGCTGTCTGGGCCGACATACCAAATCGTATCCCCAATGTCGGCAAACAGCAGTCGGAAACGATGCCAGGCTTGTGTTGCAGCGGCATCCAATTGTTCTTGATACGTATCATATGCGGTTGATGTCCCTTCGCCGGAAATAATGCTCGTGGAACATGTTGCTGTTGCAGAGATAGCCGCAGTACAATCGGCGTTGTCATTACAGAAGTAGGCTTCACCCTCCAGCGTTTCACTGCAAACACCATCAAACCCAATCCAGTCACTGCAGGTACCCCCATCAAACGAGCTATAACTGTCTGATTGACACACAATAGTATTGCAGCTACCAATACACGCGTACGGCACTGCCGTTGTTGCACCTGCGTTTAAATAGACATACGGAACGTTATTGTCTGCTGCGGCAGTAAAATCAACAGCGTCAGTCTCAGTGATACCGTCCTCTAAACCATCCATCTCGCCCGGGTCACTAATACCGTCCCCACCAATACTGCCAAAAAGAGTATTGACGCTACTACTCCCCGCATTCATTGCGTACGTGTACCCAAGATCATACAATTCGTAACCTGTCGATTCTCCGATGCGGGTACGCCATGGCGTCGCATGTGCTTCGTCGTCCGCAGCTTCAACAGCCAACAAACATGGCTCCTTTAAGAAATATTTCCACTTTATATTTTCTATGACGGTATAGTCGTAGTCAACCATACCATTCCAGTTTCCATAGTACACGTTCTTCACATATCCATTTTCAAACTGGATTGCACTAATCACCAGGTTAGCTCCACAACGTTCACCATTACACTTGCCAGTGTCTGTGCCTTCTGAATCCCAATACTGTGGGAACGTCAAGTCGCCACTGCCACTCCAGTCTCCATCATTATCGCAATCGATGTCATTCGTCTTTCCATCAGAAGAAATTTCTCCATGACAACCACCGTTATCCCACGCAGCACCATTCTCGCCAAACAGATCTGAGTCCTCCACAAAAGGATTTTTTGGGTCTCCGTTATTGTAGTAGTGGTCAGGGGCATTGTTATCCACTCCACTAATCGCATGGACGTAGTAGAACCACATGTCTTCTAAATTATCCTCGATGTCCGCTGCGGAATCGCACTGGCCATCGTCCCCGCACCACATACCGTAATTTCGAGAAGCATCAAAGGAATCTCCTCCACCAGTAGACGAATCTGTGTCATTGTCCCCAGAACCAGGATCGGTGTTCCCAAACACAATACGTACGAGCAGATGGCCAGCTGTGTCATCGTCAGTTGCGTCTTCCAACTCAAGCTCTTCTGTCGATGCCTCTGTCCCACCGACGGCATACGGTCCTTCGTATCCCGTGCCGGTGTTATTATCCGGGTGTCCTTCATCAAACTCAATGTGATCAATCTCTGAAATGTGTATTAACTTCTCAAGCGGGTTTGCGGTGAACTTTTCAAAATGTGCATAATCCTGATTGCCATCATTATCAGTGCCCTCTTGAGAACCGTCCAAGTCAAGACTCATACTTGGAATCGAATGTGTAACTGTGTAACCACTACTACTAATCTCATGTGTGATTCCTCCACCGTCAACTCCGTCGTCACTGCTGCTACTGCCGTCACTGCTGCCGCCGCCACCTCCACC
>SBBP01000092.1 GCA_005239655.1 Candidatus Microgenomatus auricola
CCTTGGGAAGGTCGCATACTACCGATGTACGATACACGCGTTGTGCAAACAGTGTACGTTGGTTTTTATTTAGGATCAAGACGGGAAAACTCGTCTCGTAAAAGCATGAGTGTTTCTTGCTTCAGCGTGCCATGCACACGCCGAAAGCGATCATATGGCAATAGTGTATTCAAATCCTGTTGAAGTTGCTGATCGCTGATCTTTTTCTCCACAAAGTCAATAAGAGACTGAAAAAAATCAGGAAGAGATTGTTGCCGTCGCTCTTCAATCACCGTAGGAAGATACCGATATCCTTGAAGAAAAAAATGATGGATGTCATAGATATCGCGACCAGCAATCGAATGATTTTTCTCCCAGCGATCTAATACCGCAACCAGCTTATTCGCAAACATTGTTTCCACTGTTTGACTCACAAGCGTTCGGTCAATTTCGGAAAAGTACGAAGGGTGGTAAACATTGCTGGTTGGCGCAGGATACTGCACTTCAATTTTGATTGTATTTCGTTGGCGTGCTCTTGCTTCGTACTGACAAAAAAACTGAATACCGACTTTGCTCTGTTGTTTTACAGAAAGGCCAAGCTCTCGAAAGACGAATGCAAAACTCTCACGAGTGTGTTGAACTGCTGACCGTGATAAGACCGAGGCGTCAAAATCAAGGTCTATTGAGAAGCGATCAAGATAACCAAGCATTGCTGCACATGTTCCTCCTTTGAATTTCAACAACGATGTCAAATCGCTCTCATCGGCAATTGCTGTCAGCACTCGATAGAGCCACGCTTTATGAACAGCATCTGTTGGACGTGGAATAATCATGTTCGCTTCGTTATTGGATATCCGATTTTTTTTTGTACCACACGTATCTTGTCCCAATCAACGGGTGCATCGAGAGAAGCCAGTGGCTGAAGGTACAACAGATCCGCGAGTGCTCGCTCAACGGTTGCAACTCGCACTCCCTGCTCCACAACAATGCCATACGGATGATAGAGAAAACGATCATGTATCTGCCGAACACTGAAGTGCGTATCGCCAATCTGAAACTGACGTGCAAAATGGCTCACGAGCGTGATGACCTCGGGAATACGATTGATCAGCCCCTGTTGAGCTAGTATAGACTCACAGCTCACATATCCATACCCATGCAGCGCAATCAGACCCAACGCAAACTGATCCATCGCCGCGATTGGATTCGTCGCATATAAGCCTTTGTACACGGGATAAAGAAGGCCTTTTTGCTTATATCGCTGGATCGTTTTATACAACATATTGTTATCATAAATTCCCCATAAAACACGTAAATCCTGGGTGTGGAATAATTGCCGATCCTGATTGAGTAATTTTCCAATATATTTAGTCATACATCCTGTACAAAATTGTACAGGATAATTTAATTAATGTCAAATCCTCTTTTCTCTGTAAATATAAAACGCCCAATGAAAGACGGGCGTCTCATGCTCACAACTCTGCAGAGAGACTGAGATCCAAGCTTCCTTCGCGTCAGGTGGGCTTCGCCAGTTGCCTGGCACATTGTTTCAGTGTGCAGTGCTGGACAGAAATTTCAATCCTGCATGACGCACGGAAACACCTTCAACCGCATGAGGCTCATCACCAACGGCGTGTGCCAGTGGAATCAGAGCCAACTAAGGAAACGATACGTGAAACTGGATATGTTCAGTCTCTTCTTGCAGAGCACTGTTAGTATATCGTGTTGGTCATCGGTGGCAACTGACGTAACCACAGTTTCTACACAAAAATTCCTTGACACGTTTTTGCGCTAAAAAAAATGAACCGTTTCCCACGCCTCAACGCAGGGATAACAAAAACCGTTTCAGTACCTGAGCGTATTTTTCCAAACTGGGAATACTCACCCATTCATGATCACTGCCGATACCGTCACCAATAGGTCCGAACTCCACTCCCGCACCACCGAACCGCATAAAGTGCCGCGCATCAGAAGAACCGTTGGCACCACGTAGGACAACTGGCTTCTTCACGATATCTGCAGTGACTGCGCGTAATGCGCGCACATACAAATTCGTCTTGGGCGTACACAATGCCGGTTCGTGTGCAAGAACTTCTACCGTACACCCACGCGGTAATACGCGCCGTACATTCTGTAAAATTGTTTTCGCGTCACGTGGGACAAAACGGATATCCAAACCAGCGACACAATCATCCGGTATTTTATTATACGTACGATTATTCGTTTCGATACTACTCAAATTGATTGTGGTGACCCAGTGTTGGGTTGACGGGATTGGGTACCGTTTTTTCAGTGCGTTCAAAAATGCATTCATTTTCCAAATTGCGTTCTCCCCTCTCCATGGGTACGCACCATGAGCGGTTTTACCACGAGCAGAAATCGCAAGCCACAAAATTCCCTTCGCTTCATTCACGATATCAAAATTCGTCGGTTCACCGGCGAGAACAAAATCTGCGCGCACACCTTTTTCTATTTGGTATTTTGTACCATCAAACCCACCGACTTCTTCATCTGTGGTGAGCTGCAATGCAAGCGGATAACCGACCATCGCTGCCACGTCTGTAAACGCCTTCATGAGACAGGCGACATTCGCCTTCATATCCATCACACCAACACCGTAGAGCCGATTACCTCGGACACGTGGAATATATTGACCGTCTTTCCCAGGAATGATATCGAGATGGCCATTGAGAATAACGGCGAATTTTTTTGGCCGTTTTTTTGTGTTGTACACGAGCGCACTCTTCACGCCATTCCGTTCAAATCGTTCGATGGAGTGGTCTTTCAGACGAGACAATGCTAACGCTAAAATCGTATCCCGCGCTTTTGTATTCTGAACATGAGATCGTATCCGTACAAACCGTTGAGTCAACGAAACAATATCTTGGCGCATAGGTAAACGTAATGGGTTCAGTGTAGAACAGTTTTCCTTCGTATTCAATCCGGCGTAAAAAAGAAGCCGTGTTCTCCCTCCAAGAAACGGCTTGTACTTCACGCGTTGGCGTAGATCTCCCCCATCACCGCCTGAGCGTTGCCGTGAATCCGACCTCGCCGTGCTTCGGTAGAGTCGACCGGCATGAGCATGCGGACCCCGCTGAGGAAGACCGGCCGCCCCCGCACGAATCCCACGAAGTTGCGGTCGATGTACGTGTACACCGCCCCGTTCGTAGTATTCGTGAGAAGAGGCGTCTGCATCTCCGTCTGGATCACGTAGCCACCGCGAAGGCGCATGTTCCGACGGAGATCACTGCGGAACTCACCCGTTGCGAGCGCCCCCGTGACATGGCCGTAGCTCCCGAAGGTACCTTGCGCCGGCTTTGCCCGCAGGTGGATCTTCCCGGATGCGACATCCTGCGGATTCACTCCCTGCGCAGCGAGGTACCTGCCGAAGCTTGGCGAGAGTCGATCCGAACCCCCGAAGTCCTCGTACCGCCTTCCGGCGAGGAGATGGCAGGCGAGGTCCACCGAGAGGATGTCCGACGGGCTCATGATCTGGAACGCCATGCCCATGGGCGCCATGTACCCCTTCGTGTCGTTGATGCGACGGGGGTCACCATGGAGCCAGGTGGGGTCGTCCACGTTGAAGGTGACTGCGTTCGCCTTGATGATGCGCCGAATCTCGGGATCACCGAGGAGCGGGTGCTCCACCACGACGCGCGGATCCTTCAGCTTGGCGACCGGGTCGGAGGAGCGAACGTACAACGCGTACTCACACCGCCCGCCGTTGGCCGCCAGGTACTCCCGGAAGTCGTCCGGTCCGAAGAACCGGTCGAATCCCGAGAGTTCGCGAACGTCCTCATCCGACACGGCGATCCCGTTGTCGTAGCC
>SBBP01000152.1 GCA_005239655.1 Candidatus Microgenomatus auricola
AGATGGACCACAGCCCTTCGAGATTACCGTGCAACGCATGCAGTCGTAATGACGGGTGTAGTGGGTTCAAACGAAAGAGTTGCTCTTTTTTGCTGGCAACCTTGACGATGTGTACCGGAAGTTTACGCAACTCTTTCACAAAGCCCGTCGAGTAAACGATTTCACGAACAATCATAGCAATTCGTCCAGCGAATTGGCACGAATGACTTTGCCTTGTCGATACTCAGAACGAGCTTTTTTCACGGACCTTAACAGTTCAGCTTCTGAGATAAGCTCCGCATCGGATTGAATCAAATAGTGAATGTAATTGCTTACACTTTTATAACCACGCTGTCGTGCAAGACTTTTCACTTTTGTAGCCTGTTTTCCTGGAAGAGACAAACTAATAACTTGGCGCATAAAATATGATGAATTTTTCAATAGAGTCATTGTATTACATGTGTAATACAATGTCAAATATAACAAAAACCGAACTGCATGAGCCCGGCTTTTGAGCTAGGTTTTACAAATTACGCTTCCTCTTCTTCTATCGGAGCACCACCACGTTCCTTGATGATCTCCTGGGCAACATTGCGAGGCACTTCGTCGTAGCGAGAAAATTCCATCGAGTAATTACCACGACCTTGCGTCATGGAACGCAACTGCGTCGCGTAGCCAAACATTTCGGCGAGTGGAACCAGCGCGCGCACCACTTTCACATTCCCGCGATCAAACATTTCCTGAATCTGTCCACGCTTGGCGTTAATATCACCCATGACATCACCCATGAAATCTTCTGGCACGGTGACTTCCACTTGCATGGTCGGCTCGAGCAACACCGGCTGTGCCTGACGGCAGGCCTTGCGGAACGCCATCGATCCGGCGATTTTGAATGCCGCTTCGGACGAGTCCACTTCGTGGTATGAACCATCAATCACGGTTGCTTTGATATCGAGTAACGGATAGCCAGCGAGAATACCTCTGTCCATAGCCTCACGAACACCTTTTTCAATTGCCGGAATGTATTCGCGCGGAACCACACCACCGCGCGTACGGTCTTCAAATGCAAAATGGGTGCTTTTATTTTTCTTGCCTTTCTTCTCGGCGGCCTCTACCAACTCTTCTGCAGTGAGCACGAGCGGTTCAACAGTCACAATACAATGGCCATACTGACCACGGCCGCCGGATTGCTTGATGTACTTCCCTTCTCCCTGCGCAGTGCCACGAATGGTTTCTTTGTATGCCACTTGCGGTTTGCCGACGTTCGCCTCCACTTGGAATTCACGCTTCATGCGATCGATGATGATGTCCAAGTGCAGTTCACCCATGCCAGCCAAAATAGTCTGATTCGTTTCAGTATCGGATTTCACGCGGAGCGTAGGATCTTCTTCCACCAAACGTCCAATCGCGATACCCATTTTTTCCTGATCAGCTTTTGACTTTGGTTCCACTGCAATGGAAATGACTGGGTCTGGAAAAGTGATCTGTTCGAGCACGATTGGGTGCTCCTCGTCGCACAACGTGTTGCCGGTCACGGTTCCTTTCAAACCAACAGCCGCAGCAATATCACCCGCACCGATCTGATCGATTTCCTGACGCGAATTTGCGTGCAGACGGACCAAGCGAGAAATACGCTCCTTCTGACCAGTCTTCACGTTCAACACATACGAACCGGATTTGAGCACACCAGAGTATACGCGGATAAAAACCAGTTTGCCCACGAACGGATCGGCAGCCACTTTAAATGCAAGTGCGGCGAGTGGTTCGGAATCTGCTGGTTGCCGAGTGACCTCTGTATCTTTGTTGTCTGGATCGGTGCCTGTTGTTGGCGGCACATCTAACGGAGACGGCAAGTAGTCCACAACGGCATCCAGCAAAAACTGCACACCTTTGTTACGCAGTGCAGCGCCGCACAACACAGGAACGATGGAGTTGCTAATCACGGCTTGGCGCAACACACGTTTGATGTCGTCAATCGATGGTTCCTTGCCCTCGAGATACGCATTCATGAGACCCTCGTCGTTTTCAACAACCGCTTCAATTAACTCTTTCCGAAATTTTTCCGCTTTTTCCTTCATGTCTGCTGGAATCTCGACTTCTTCAAACTCTTTCCCTAATTCGTCTTTGTAGATTTCGGCACGCATGCGAACTAAATCGATGATGCCGGTGAATGTATCGGCAGCGCCAATCGGCAGCTGAATGGGATAGGCACGTTTGGTCAGACGATCGTGAATCATGTCGAGATCTTTGTAGAAATCGGCACCAGTACGATCCATCTTGTTCACAAAACAGAAGCGCGGCACTTTATATTTTTCGGCCTGGCGCCACACGGTTTCGGACTGCGGCTCCACTCCGGCGACACCATCAAACACCACAACACCGCCATCGAGCACACGCAGAGAACGTTCCACCTCGACGGTAAAGTCCACGTGTCCTGGGGTATCGATTAAGTTGATTTTGTGATCTTTCCAAAAACAGGTCGTTGCCGCCGCGGTGATGGTGATACCGCGCTCACGTTCTTGTGCCATCCAGTCCATAGTGGCTTCACCTTCGTGCACTTCACCGATCTTGTGCGTTTTACCGGTGTAAAACAAGACGCGTTCGGAGACGGTTGTTTTTCCGGCGTCGATATGGGCGATAATACCAATATTGCGAACGTCTTTGAGGGGATAAATTTGTTCGGGCATAAATATTTCGGTTACAACGCTTATGCAAAGTGAGCGAATGCACGGTTCGACTCTGCCATGCGTTGTACGTCCTCTCGTTTCTTCACAGCATCGCCAGTGTTTTCTGCAGCGGCGACGATTTCTTCACCGAGTTTTTCAGCCATCGGTTTGCCTTTGCGTTTCTGCGCGGCCTCAATCAACCATCGGCAGGCTAAATTGTAGCGTCTCTCTGGACGCACTTCTATTGGCACCTGATAGTTGGCACCACCGATTCGGCGAGCACGCACTTCCAACAGTGGCGAGACATTCTTGATGGCTTTCATCCACAAATCGTATCCCGGCTGGTTGACTTTCTTTTCGGCGTAATCAAATGCGCCGTAGACAATGCGCGTCGCGACGCGTTTCTTTCCACGTTGCATCACATAGTTGATAAACTTCGTCACCTGAGTCGAGTTGTATCGGTGATCAGGTGCGAGTGTTCGTTTTGGAGCTGGTTTACCTCTCATAGATTTATATCATCAATTACTTCTTTGCTCTTTTCACTCCATACACCGAACGGGAGACATTGCGACCCTCGACACCTTGTGTGTCGTAGACACCGCGAACAATGCGGTAACGGATACCGGCAAGATCAGGCACGCGGCCACCTTTGATCAACACAATGCTGTGTTCCTGTAAGTTGTGACCTTCACCAGGAATGTATGCAGTCACTTCCTGACCGTTGGACAAACGCACGCGGGCAATTTTGCGCAACGCGGAGTTTGGTTTACGCGGAGTCATGGTACGCACCTGCACGCACACACCACGTTTGAATGGTGACGACTGCATCGTGCGAGTGCGACGAATGGTGTTGAGCTTGCTCTGCAGTGCAGGGGTTTTGGATTTGTGCTTTGTCGTCGAACGACCTTTGCGCACGAGTTGTTGAATTGTTGGCATGAGAATAGGAGAGCGAATTAAAATGGGCAATACGATAAAAACGGGAGAACGACATTTTCCCTATCGCTTGCGTATTGCTGTTGTGTTTCCGAAACGCTGATCTTCGCAGTTCTATTGAAGGTCATCATCTCGAAACACCTGTTTTCAAACGTTCCAGCAGCCATGCAAGAACGATTTGAGGAACCGGGGATGAGTCTACCACATGCTGCACCGGTGTCAACTTTTTGGGGCACCTGGACGACATGAGGTATTTTTGCTGCTGTGGCATTGCGGCACGTGAACAGCGTGTGCTACTCAAGATACGGGTATGTCAATAGCTCGCCGAGTTCCATCACTTGCAGCTCATCCAGCGGAAGACCGTGAAGATCTTCAATGGAAATAATAGAATCTTCACCGGTGGCGCTATTCTCCCACTCGGGGGTTTTGGCATAACGGCCTTCCACGTAAATAGCCAAACCGTCGCTATTATCTCCGATGAACGCTCCATAGTCCTGAAGGGCTCGTGCCACAATAGTACCGGTACGATTCAACCCCAGGGACTCCACATCAACTTCAGGATTCAAACGCACTCGGGCCCCTTCTGGGACAGCATACTCCTCCTCACTACGCCCGTCCTCGGCGCTGGCAGGCCAGACAAAATTTCCTGCGAGAGGGTAATCGATCGCCATCACCAGCGCGTGGGGTATATAGCCTTGGAGAATTTCATCTCGACGAATCAAACCTGCCATGAGCGGAAACCCTGCGCCTCTCGCCCCGGTGCTGGTTGCACTGATCTCTTGCACGCCATCATCACTCAAGTCAAATCGGAATCCGCCAACCGTTGTCCAGCCCGTGTGTGTTTTTTCTGCTCGGAAATAATCGTAAGCGTATCCGGTCTCGACGTTTACGACGGTCATCAACCC
>SBBP01000130.1 GCA_005239655.1 Candidatus Microgenomatus auricola
ATATTTATGTCTTTTTTGCTCTTGATTTTCCGGACCGGCAAGATATACTATTTTAACACAACATATTACTGGCAAAGGAGTTGCACAAACATGTTCACCCTGATCGATCCTGGACAAAAAAGGCTTTTCGACCCGTACGAAACCGTCTTCTCGCCCCCAGCCTACAAGCGTGTGCTCGGTGGCTGGCAAGGCGTCTTCCGCCAGGTCATCCTGGAGTTGCTGCCGGCGAAGCAGTTGGCCACGCATTTCCATCCCACCCTCGGCCGACCCAGCATAGAGCTTTATGCCAGCGCCGGTTTGATCTTCATCAAAGAGTTCAAAGGCTGGACTGAGACCGAAGCGATTGAGGCTTTCCTGTTCAATTCTGACATTCATTACGCCTTGAATCTGGAACCGGGCCCACAAAGCCTTTGCGAGCGCACCCTGGAACGGCATTTGCGGTTGTTTCAGGAAGATGAGTTGGCCCAGGAGGTCATGCACGATGTGACCCAGCGGCTGGTGCAGGAGTTGGACCTGCGTGTCGATAAGCAGCGGCTTGATTCGACACACGTGTTCAGCGACATGGCCCGGTTTGCGCGGACGCGGTTGATGGGCGTGACGATCAAGCGGTTTTTGACCCAGTTGCAGCGGCACGAGCCGGAGGCGTATCAGGAGTTGCCGGAGAAGTTACGGCAGAGGTACGCGCCGGCGGCACACAAGTTGTTCGGGCAGGTGGGCCAAGACGCGGAGAGCCGGTCGCGGTTGCGGCAGGAGGTGGCCGAAGACATGCATCTGTTGGTGGAACGTTTTGCCAACCAGCCAGCGGTGGCCGGGCGTTCGACGTACAAGGCTTTGGCGAAGGTGTTCGAACAGCAATGCGAGGTGGAACTGGACAAGGTGAAGGTGAAGGATAAGACGGGGGGCAATTGCGTGCAGAATCCGTCCGACCCGGACGCGACTTTCGATGGCAAGAAGGGTCCTGGCTATCAGGTGCAATTGGCGGAGACGTGCCATCCGGACAACGAGGTGCAATTGATCACGGCGGCTTTGCCACAGACGGCGGTGGATAGTGATGCAGCGTCTCTGCAACCGGTGCTGGAAGACCTCAAGGAGACGGATTTGCTGCCCGAAGAGATGATGGCGGATACGTCCTACACCAGCGACGAGAATGTGCAATTGGCGGCGAGCTATGGAGTGGAGTTGGTCGGACCGGTGCCGGGACAGAAGGAAGACCCGCACCGTTTGAACGCGGACGATTTTGTCATCAACGAAGAGACGAAGGAAGTGGAGACTTGTCCGGCGGGTCAGGCGCCGGTGCACTCGGAATACGATGCGGTCAAGGAGCAGACCAAAGTGACGATGCCGGCGTCGGCGTGTGGCGGCTGCCCGTTTCGGCAGGAATGTCCGGTGCAGCCCAGGGGACCGGACTACGAGTTGAAATATACGGACAAGGAGCGGCGTTTGGACGAGAGGCGGCGCGAAGAGGCGACGGAGCCATTTCGGGAGCGGTACGCACGGCGGGCGGGAATTGAGTCGACCAACAGCGGTTTGAAGAGGCGCTTAAAGATGGGCCGACTCCGTGTGCGCGGCCGCCGAGCGGTCTTCACTGCGCTGACCTTGAAAGTTGCGGGTTGGAACATCCTGCGGGCGAGCAAATCGAAGAAGATGAGGCAGAAAGTGAGGGAAAAGGCAGCCCAAGGGGTTGTCTTTTCGCCTGGCGGGATTGCTGTCAGGTGGTTTCAAACTCCTATTGGAGCTCGCCCCCCCTTAAATCTCGATTGGCGCCCCCATGGACGGATTGCCCACCATGCGCTGGCAGCATGAACGGAGACTTTTGTCGGAGGCGTCAAAATTGTCAAAAAGCTGACCCGCCACTTATGGCTCTGGACAAAAGTTTTGCAACATTGGTATTGACGTAAACAGCTGTAATAGTATTGTATGGTTTTTTATGCAGGAGGCAAAGAATTCCACGTATGAAGTTCGGCTCCGGGCGGTGGGAGCCGTTTTGCGGGGTCTGCCCCAAGGGGAGGTTGCTGAAGCCTATGGCGTTGATCGCATCACTATATATCGTTGGCTTCAGCGACATCGACAGAAAGGAAAAAGCGGTTTGTGTAGAAGATCAGTGTGCGGGCGACCGCGAAAACTTGCTCGACTGACCAAGGGACAATGGACGAAAATCGTTTTGCGGCCGGCATCCGAATTTGGCTTCGAGACAGATTTGTGGACTTCAAAACGCTTGCAAGTCGCCATAGCACAGCGGGAGAAAATAAAGGTTTCGCACCGAACTATATTGCGGCGACTGCGCGAAGCTGATTTAACCTATCAAAAGCCGGAAAAGCAATATTTTGAAATCAACGAGAAAGAAAGACGGGACTGGGTTCGGAAGACAATCCCGAAAATCCGTAGAACTGTCAGGAAATACCGGGCTATTTTGTATTGTGAGGATGAAGCGAGTGTTTCCTTAACTGCTTTTTTGGGAAAAACTTGGGCGCCGCGAGGAAAAACTCCTAAGGTGCGCGTGACCGGAAAACGTGGGGCGGTGTCCGCAGTTTCAGCGATCAGTCCTCAAGGGAGGTTGGTCTTTAGGTTGCATGACAAGCGCATTGCCTCCCAAGAGATTATCGATTTTCTGCGGCAATTGCTCAAAGAACATTCGCGACGTCATCTCGTGATCGTTATGGACCAAGCACCACCTCATACGTCAGGAAAAACAAAAGCGTTTATTGACTCGCAAAGTCGGTTGCATGTTTTTGAGTTGCCGAAATATTCTCCGGATTACAATCCGGATGAGAAAATGTGGAATCATTTAAAACATCAGGAATTGAAAAGTCACCAAGCACAAACCAAAATAGAGTTGCAAAAGTTGGCGGCAAAGAAATTAAAGAAAATGAAAGCGAACAAGCGGTTGTTAAGGGGAATTTACTTCCGTTGCTGTGTTGCAGAACTTTTGTCTTGAGCCATA
>SBBP01000016.1 GCA_005239655.1 Candidatus Microgenomatus auricola
GCACAGACACGGTGTTTGTGCACAAAGCGTGGCACGACAACTCGGAGGCGATCAAAAAAATCACCTATCCCATGCTTGCTGACCCAACCGCAAAACTGTCGCAGGCGTTCGGCACCTACATGGAAGACACGGGGTTGTCTTTGCGTGGTTCGTTTGTGATTGATCCAGACGGCAAACTGAAAGCCTACGAGATGCACGATAACAGCATTGGGCGCAGTGCAGCGGAATTGCTCCGCAAAGTTCAGGCCGCACAGTTTGTGCGTGAGAACAAAGGGCTGGTCTGTCCGGCAAATTGGAAACCCGGGGCAAGAACATTGAAACCCGGTCTCGATTTAGTGGGAAAGATTTAAAAAATTATTCACACATATTGTATGGCATACGAACCACAAGATTTTTCCCGCCTGCTTGGCATGCCGGGATTCAGCAATCAGTTGTTGGAAAATCACTTTAAGTTGTATCAAGGCTATGTGACGAACACGAACAAGCTTTCCGACATTCTTGCCGCACTCGCCAAAGACGGAAAAGGGGCGACACCGGAGTATGCTGAATTGAAGCGACGATTTGGATGGGAATTCAATGGGATGCGTTTGCACGAATTGTATTTTGGAAATATGTCTGCATCCGCGACAGCAATCGATGTCAATTCCACACTCGCTAAAAAAATCAACGACGATTTTGGTTCGCGGGATGCCTGGATGGCGGATTTCAAAGCAACCAGTGCGATGCGCGGAATTGGATGGACGATTTTGTACCTCGATCGCCAAGTGAATCGCTTGTTCAACGTGTGGATCAACGAACACGACGTTGGTCATCTCGCAGGCGGAGTTCCGTTACTGATTCTCGACGTATTTGAACACGCTTACATGATCGACTACGGAGTGAATCGTGCAGACTACATCGGAGCGTTTTTTAACGTTGTCGACTGGTCCGCAGTGTCCAAGCGTTACGACGCAGCACAGTAAATATCAAAATTAAAAAATACGGTTATTGCATTTGTTGCCGACAGACCGTTCAGGCCTGATGGCAACAAAATGCCCCAGCTGTGTTTTTTACTTCTGTTCTTTTGATGCAGTTCGGATACAACTGGTGCAGGCATTCACGCGTTTACCATTGACGAGCATGGACTGCAAGTTGACATGTTGGCGTTTGATGGTGGCAACATTGGAGTGGGAGCGCGTGTGACCTTTGAGGTATCCACGTCCGCAGACGTCGCAGACTTTTGACATACAGTGGTGTATACTACAAAAATAAAAGCCATCGGAGTATAAATCGTTTATCATCTTCTGTCAATTATGTTGATTCAATCACTTTTCGAACAGCCGATCATGTTGCTCTTATGGGTTGTCGCCGTCGTGATCGCGCTCACGGTCCATGAATTTTCGCATGCACTTACTGCACATTACCTCGGCGACCGCACGGCCGAGGATGCCGGTCGACTCACGTTGAATCCACTCAAGCATATCGATTGGCTCGGGTTCATTCTGTTGCTGATCGCCGGATTTGGTTGGGCAAAACCGACACCAGTGAATCCGTATAACTTAAAACTCCAACGGTTTGGATCAGCAGTTGTTGCCTTCGCAGGTCCCATTTCCAACATCGTCGCCGGCATTGTTGTGGCTGTGCTGTTACGAGTTGCGACTGAATTTATGGATTTGAGTTCAACAAATCTGATGGTGGTCTTTTTTCTTCTCTTCATTCAAATTAATGCACTGCTTGCCGTCTTCAACATCATCCCCATTCCTCCACTCGACGGTTCAAAGGTGCTGTATGCGTTTGTCGCGCCATCACGCCCTGAAGTCGTTCAGTTTTTGGAACGTTACGGTTTGTGGCTGTTGCTCGCAGTCGTCTTTTTTGGCGGTGGATTGATACAAACAGTCGCTGGTTTTTTCTACAGCGTGACACTCGCACTCGTGTTTTAACGGTGCCGTTTTATGACGGTGAAAACAGCAGGCGGAACACCGGACCAATCGCGCTCAGAATAAAGTATGCCAGCAGGGCGATGGTGACTGCGGTTAAACCGTGTACAATATGGTCTTTCAATTCCTCCTGACGTTTTTTGTTTGAGCGGCGGAAGGAATACTCGATGCACACCATAATGATGGAGAGTAAACCAATCACACCGACGGCGCCAACGATTATTTTTAGAAACAGGAGAAGTTTGGGTAAGATTTCTGTTCCCATAGTTGCCTCTATAGTAGATGTTTTTTGTCGTTCCTGCAACAAAGGGAGCTGACACGTCGCGTTCTTGACAGAATCATTTTTTTGACGTATACTAGTGCGTTATTTTTTAACCACGTGGTATGCGCATCACGGTGAGAACACGAACTGTCAGCATCATGTTTTTCTGCATTGCCAGCGCGTTGTTGCTTCCAGCGAATGCGACTACAGAGCCCACGGATGATGCTCTTCTGGGCCGGGGGCTAACTGAAAAAATTTATCCGTTTGGAGTTTACATCGGAGAGGACCCCGACATGCTGTATCGGTTAACGCCATTTGAAATGGTGGTGCTAGATGTGAAACTCTTTTCAGAAAGTCAGATTCAACTCCTCCAAGATAGTGGAACACAAGTGTATGCGATGGTATCTATCGCTGGCGCAGAAATCGACACAGACGCGTACCGGAATTACCCCCGGGCTCGCCTGGGTCGAATCGCTCACACGCAAAACCAAGTCTATATGGATCCCTCGCTTCCCCATTGGCGGAAGTATGTTGTCGAAACTCGTGTTAACGCGGCACAATCAAAAGGAGTCGATGGCCTCTATTTGATTGATGCAACGGTCTACAGTACTGTCGGAAGCGAAAAGAAAGATGCCGTCGCTCGTGGCGTGGCGGCCATTCTGAAGAGAATTCGCGTAAACCACTCAGAATTGAAAGTCATTATTGAAGATCCGCTCGCTGTTTTTTCAACAGAGTCCTTTACTCGAAAAAAGATTCGGAAGCTGGTTGATGCCATCAGTAAAACTCAAGTGAGTTTTAAACCGGATTACACTGCTGCAGATGGTGGCCAAGATACCTCCATTCCACAGAATGCGCAGCGCCGTCAACGCGTCATGCAAAAGTTGAAAACCTACCAACACAATGGGATCAATATTTACACCATTGATTTTACCCAGAGTGAATCACAAAAAGAGATTGCAGAGCAACGTGCCACGAACGCTGGATTTACAAGTTTTGTTGGCACGCGGGATTTAGATACTGTGCTCTGGTACGGCGGGCGAACTTCGTCTTTTGCGACTCGACCGTTTACCAACGATAGTGTTTGGAATACGCCGATTGAGTCTGATGCAGTAGTCGATAGTAATAGCGAGGCGATGGTCGACACTATTCAAGATAGCATCTCGTTGAACCGCATTTTTTTGAACGTTCATGAGTGGACTGTTCCGATTTACTATGCTGATAATAGTACTCCAACCTTTGTTGTGGATTGTACCAATGGATGTGGCCCTGGATTTACGGGTTCCCCTGGGTATGAGACAGCCGCCATGCCAATTCCTGATGGCGCAACTCCAGATGATACGACTGATGGGTTGATGACCGTCGTAA
>SBBP01000136.1 GCA_005239655.1 Candidatus Microgenomatus auricola
ACAGAAAAAATTCGCTACTTCCTCGATGGAACGAGTTTGAAGCGAGGTATCATTGAACCAACCATCACTGATGTTGACGACGATGCCGGCGGGACTGCTGATATTTATCAATACCTCTCAGCAAGTGAAGAGATCTCGACAATTGCACAGTATGTTCAAAACGACACTGAGCCACTCTTTTACTACTATAATGAAGATTACCCTACAGACGTCGTCAATAATCCACTGACGACACCTGCTGACCCGACTGATGCGCGTCTGGTTCGCATTTATGTGCTCACGAATGTGGACCCAAATCAGCTTCCTGATACACGTGAAATCGATACCTCCATTCAACTCCGCAACTTGAAAGAAAACTATTAATTATGCCGCTTTTTCATCGCGCACAACGCGGATCTGCACTACTCTTCACACTCTTCTTCTCAACGTTGTTTATTGTTGGATTTGGAGCGCTTATTAGCTACATCGTGGTTCAACACACGGCTGTTCGTCAGCAGGTGTGGAGGGCTCAGGCGCTCTATCTGGCAGAAGCCGGTACGCAATACTATCGCTGGCATCTGGCGCACCAGCCGGATGACTATGTGAGTGATGTTGGAACGCACACTGTTGAAGACCCGTATGGAGGAACGATTGGACAATTCACTCTTGTGGTTGATGCACCAGCAACAGGATCAACAACAGCAACAATTACCAGTACTGGAACACCTGCGGAACGTCCGCAACTGGATGTGCGTGTGCGTGTTCGGTACGGCCAGCGTACAATTGCGGACTATGCATTCCTCGGTAACAGCAATGTCTGGTTTGGTACGGGTGATACCCTCGACGGCAAAGTGCATTCGAACGGTGGCATCCGGATGGACGGCGAAGGGAACTCTTTGGTGACTTCAGAGCAGGAAACATATATCTGCGGTGAGGAGCACGGCTGTACAGATGAAGTAAAGCCAGGCGTATGGGGCGATGGCGTCATCCAGGAGTTGTGGGAATATCCAGCGGATACCGTTGACTTTGAATCGTTTGACCTGGACCTCTCAACCATGCAAACAGAAGCTGGAATCTCTCTTGGTGACTCTGGTTCATACGGTTATTTTGTGGAGTTTCACGCAGACGGTACACTCACCATCAACAGAGTCACTGCGGTGTACGGACCCTATACGGGCTACAACGGAAGTGCTTGGGTCTCCGAATCTATTGATAAACGTTCATGGTCTGCAGTGACTGGCTACAGTAGTGTCGCAATTCCGGACAACGGTCTTATTTTCCTGCAGGATGATGTCTGGGTGGGAGGAACGATTGATGGAAGAGCAACCGTTGTTGCCGCACGTATGCCAGATGGCTCGTATGCCGGCGCAGATATCTACATTCAGGAAGATATGCAATATGATGAACGAGATGGAACAAACGCACTGGGGTTGATTGCCCAACAAGACATCCTGATTCCGCTGCGTTCTGAGAATGTGCTGCGCATCGATGGTGCGCTCATGGCGATTGATGGACATGTATTCCGCTACTACTATACCCCATCGAACAGAAGCCCTTACAATACCTATGCTGAGAGGAACAAAGTGGAAACGTATGGTATGATAGTGACCAACACCGCATGGACATTCTCCTGGGTCGATGAACCCGGAGGACCAGTGGTGAGTGGTTACAGAACCACAGAGACAGCGTATGATCCAGACTTACTGTATAATCCACCGCCCTACTTCCCCACACTCGGCGACTACTCGTTCATTTCGTGGGAGGAGCTGACACTTGACCAACTCTAATCATGTTGTGGTTAAACGCACAGGCAACAATCGGAATCGACGTCAGCGATCATGTCATTCGCGCAGCCTTAGTGCTAAAAAAACACAAGAAGTACCTTGTCAAGAAGTTTGCTGCAGTCCAGTTGGATAGTGGTGCAATTGTGAATGGAGAGATTCGCAATCCAGCGCTCGTTCAGAAGGCCACCATCCGTTTACTGTCTGAAGGATTTCCTCGTCAGCGTTCTACAGCGGTTGTCAGCTTGCCTGAGGCGTACGGCTTCCTGAAAACAGTTCTTGCTGAAGAGGGTGGCTTTGAACAGGAAATTGTAAAGCATATCCCCTTCCCGATGGATGAAGTCATCATGGATACGATCTCCTATGGCACGATTGATCAGGATGGAAAAACTCTGCAGCTGGTCGGTTTTGCCGGCGTGAAAAAGCCTATTGCGGAATCGTATCAGCAAACGTTTGGGGCAGTCGGTGTGCATGTACGCGCGCTCGAAGTAGAATCGCAAGCAATTGCACGACTCTTCATACCGAAGCAGGAGGCTGGTCATGTCGCGATCCTCACTGATGTTGGGCGAAATCACACCACTTTTGTTGTTGTGGAGGAGGGCCATATTGAGTTAACGCACAGCACGCGTAACATTTCAGGACAACAGATGACTGACCAGATTCGTACATCGAGTCACCTCTCACAAGATGAAGCAGAGCAACAAAAAGTTGAAGCATCCTCGAGTGCAGCAAAAAAAGCAATTACGGCAGGCACACACT
>SBBP01000062.1 GCA_005239655.1 Candidatus Microgenomatus auricola
ACCGAGACTCGGTCGCCCACGGTGAGCCCGAGCTTGTGGAACTGCCAGGCGAGGTCGCCTTCCGTGCTCCACGCCGTGGACATCCCGGGGAAGAACAGGAGCTGTAGACCGGTGAGGGTTGCGATGTCCACGCCGACCAGGCGCTGCTCTCCCCAGCGCTTCTTGGCGTAGGCGGCGCACTCGGCGAGCCCCAGACGCCCTTCGCCGTCGGTGTTGCCGATGACGACGGTCTTGTCGAGGAGCCGAGAGAAGATCGGTGTGCCCGTGATCGTGCAGTTGGGTCCGATCGCGTTCTGCACGCAGAACACGATCATCTTCACGTTGACCTTGAGCTTGAGCTCGGCGATCGCCTTCATGGCCGCGATCATTGTTGCAGCTCCGCCCATGTCCATGTGCATCTGGCTGGAGTCTTGCTTGAGGTTCATCCCGCCGGAGTCATGGACGACGCCCTTGCCAACGAGGATGACGCAGGGGGCGTTGGGACTGCGCGGGTTTCCGTTGTACTCCAGGACGACCACGTACGGCGGGTTCATGGCGTTGCTGCCGTCGCCGATTGCGAGGGTGAGATCGAACCCCTCTGTGCCCATCTCCACCGGGTCGAGGACTGTCACCGTGCAGTTGCCGGCGCGACCGATGGCCCGCGCGTGCTCGCAGAGCTGGCTGGTGGTGAGCTCAACCGCCGGCATGTTCATGAGGTGACGCCCGTAGTTGCGCGCATCCGCGAGGATCCGTCCTGTCTGAGCGAGACGGCGGAGGCTCTCCGGCACGTGCATGATGTCGATGGGCCCGCCCCTGGTGCCCGGCTCCTTGGGCTTGACCAGCTTGCCGTACGCGAAGCTATCACTGGCACTGCCGGCGTAGTAGGCCAACAGGAGGGCGTTTTCGGCGTTGATGCCCTCGACGACGATCTCGGAGGCTCCGAAGCGACGCGCCTCGCGGACACCGAAGGCCAGTCCCCGCGCAGCGTTCACGATGGGGTTGCGGTCCCACTCGCGCCACTCTTCCCCGTCAGGCATCTCGGTTCCGTAGAACACGACGACACCGCCGTTGGAAGCGGGAATCGCGCCGACCGAGCCGATCTCGCCAGTGAGGCCGCCGCGCACGAGGTGGGCGACCGAGGTCTGCAGGTCGGAGGTGACCGCGGCGACGGGATCGCTGCGCCGCGTGAGGGCGATGAGCCGAGCTGTACGGCCTGCTGTCGGTTGCTCTCGGAATGCAATGTTCATGTTGCACCCTTAAGATAGGGTTGAGGTTCAACCATAACACAAGGTAAGCCTTGGGTAGGTCGGCACTACCTTACATGGCTCGTCTGTCTTCTGTCAAAAAAAAGAGGCCTCAAGGAAAATACGGCGTCCGATCTCTGCGTTGGCGGCCTTTTGGCGAATGCCGTGCTTACTGTCCTGCGAAGGACATGAGAGTGGACATGTATTTCCCTTGAGGCAGTACGGAATAGACGGTTGGTGTTGCGACACCTTCAGTCCTCTTTGCGAATTGGTTCCACAGTGGACAGCGTGCAGACCGTGAGCGTGTGCAGGTTGTACACCCGCTTGAGTCAGGCTCTGTTGGTCTGTCGCACTCCGCGCCCTCCACAGGAGGTGCTTCTAGCGGTGGTCTTCACACAATGGATTTGCATAGGCTGTTCCTGAGGCAGCCCAGAGGACTCAAGGGTTTCCAAGCCCTTAAAATGCCGCATCGTCTCGGCTACACGACCACCAACCGTTGAAGTAGAGGTTTTTCCCGCGCGCACAGCACCGCGATGGAGCGCGGCCGCGTCATCACGGGGAAACAACTACTTCAACACCAGGGTTGAGTGCCCCAATGCCGATTCCGTACTCAAGTGAGTGGGAGTACACTACCTGAACGTTACCACATCCGTCAAGGGCAACCGCGCTTGAAAAACTTTTGATGCGGCAGTAGAGTTGAGGCATGCCGAAAAATGAGATTCGTTCCATCCACGGCCAAACGATAGACGACTTACTCGCCATTGTCCGTGCCACCCATCCCGAAGCCGACCTCGACTTGATTCGACTGGCGTTTGATTTTGCTCGTGAGGCACACGGTGAGCAGCGGCGTAAGTCTGGCGATCTCTACATTATCCACCCCTTAGGCACCGCAATCACGCTCGCTGAATTTGGTCTTGATGATCGCACGATCGCTGCGGGTTTGCTTCACGATGTTCCCGAAGATACCGACCGCACACTCAAAGATATCCATAAAGAATTCGGAGAAGAAATCGCCTTTCTCGTTGAAGGCATCACCAAACTCGGTAAACTGAAGTACCGCGGGATTGATCGCTACATTGAAAACTTGCGCCGGATGTTTGTTGCGATGGCACAAGATGTGCGTGTGGTACTGATCAAGTTTGCTGACCGCATGGACAATCTGGAAACGCTCATCGCCCTTCCTCCAGAAAAACGCCGGCGCATTGCACTGGAGAGTTTGGAAATTTACGCTCCCATTGCAAACCGTTTAGGCATGGGTGCGGTGAAGGGTCGCTTGGAAGATCTTGCCTTTCCGTTTGTCTACCCTGAAGAATACCAGTGGCTCACCAAAAAAGTGGTCCCGGAATTCAAGGCGAAAGAAAAATTTGTGCAACAGTTTTCCACATTCATCGCGCAAGAGCTACAAAAAAACGGTATCGCGTTCATTTCGCTGCACGGTCGGTCAAAGCATTTATATTCTCTCTATCAAAAACTGCTTCGGCACCAGCGCGATTTATCAGAAATTCACGATCTCGTCGCCTTGCGCGTCATCGTGAAAGATGTCGCCAGTTGCTACGCGGCGCTGGGTGTTGTTCACAAGCTCTGCAAACCACTCAAAGGAAGCATCAAGGACTACATTGCTCAGCCGAAACCGAATGGGTATCGGTCACTGCATACGACTATTTTTTCTCCACGTCAGTTTTCCAAAGACGATATTCACACCGAGATTGTGGAAATTCAGTTGCGCACACCCGAAATGCATGCCGAGGCCGAATACGGTATCGCTGCCCACTGGAAATACAAAGAGAAGGGCATCGCATCAGAACAAATGCAAAAAAAATTAGATTGGATGAAGCAGCTTGCCGAATTCCAACACACCGTGCAAGACGAAGCCCAGTTGCTGGAGTCACTCAAAATTGATTTTTTTCAAAATCATATCTTTGTGTTCACGCCGCGGGGTGATGTGATTGAGCTGCCGGAAGATTCCACTCCAGTCGACTTTGCTTACAAAATTCATACGGAGTTAGGAAACGCCTGTTCCGGCGCGCGTGTGAACGATCAGATCGCGAGCTTGGAGACGAAATTAAAAAATGGCGATGTTGTTGAGATCATTCGAAACCCGCACCGCAAAGGCCCGTCGGCGGATTGGTTGGAGTTTGTCAAAACCAGTGGGGCTCGCCACCACATCCGGAATTCCGTCAATCGAAAACACAAGCGGCTGCTTGCACGGATCAAAAAGTAGGATACTACGGCCGACTCAATCGTTTGATCACGTGTCTGAATTCTTCGTCAGAGTAAGTTTCGATGGCGATGGTTTTTGCGCCGCGTGAACGGCGTTGGATTTTCACTTTTGTGCCAAGTGCATTCTGCAATCGATCTTCAATTCCGCGCAACTCGCGATCATCCAACGTATGTTGTGGAATCGATTTTTTTCCACGCTGTTTTTCGTGCACCTCCTCTGCCAAATCACGGACACTCATCGCATTTCCACGCGTCATCTGCTGATACAACCGCATCTGCTCCGATGGCGTTTCCAGCCCAAGTAACACCTTGGCATGACCTTCGCTGATCGTACGGTTTGCCAAACCCAGTTGAATCTCGGTTGGCAAGTCCAGCAACCGCAACGTATTGGCAAGTGATGAACGCGCCATACCCATTTTCTTTGCCGCCTCGTCTTGCGTGAGTCCAAAATCGTTCACGAGTTTCGCCAGCCCTTCTGCGCGCTCGATTGGGTTCAAATCTTCACGTTGAATATTTTCAATGCGCGCCAACTCCAGACGCTTCAACTCAGACGTGGAACGAACAATTGCCGGAATGATCGTTCTGCCAATCTTTTTGTGTGCGCGCAATCGGCGCTCTCCAGCAACGAGTTGCCAGCGACTTCCCACGGGTGTGACGACGATTGGCTCGAGCAGTCCGTAGGTTTCAATCGATGCCGCCAGTTCATCAAGTGTCTTCTCGTCAAACTGCTGGCGTGGTTGCAGTGGGTTGGGATCAATCTGGTCAATCGAAAGATCACGTACATCCATGGACGACGAAAGTGGTCGGTGCGTAAAGACTGGAGTGATGGACGCTGATGATGGACCTGATTTTGGTGGAATGAGTGAACTCAATCCTCGGCCTAATCCTTTTGTCATAACGTGTGTGGGATATGTTGATCAGTGATCGGCGCTGCAGTGACCAAAATTTCTTTTGCCAGTTTGGCGTATGCGCGCGCTCCTTTTGAATGCGGGTCGTAGAGTGAAATGGGTTGGCCGTGCGATGGTGCTTCGGCGAGTCGCACGTTGCGTGGAATGACAGAGCGAAACACTTTGTTCGGAAAGTAGTGATAGATATCGCGAAACACCGCTTCGGAGAGTTTGTTGCGGCGGTCGAACATGGTGAGCACGGCTCCGAGAATCTTCAGTGAGGGGTGTAAATGCTGCTGTATCAGTTCGATCGTGCGCAAGAGTTGGCCTAAGCCCTCCAGTGCGTAGTATTCCGTCTGCACAGGAATCAACACTTCATTGGAACCAACAATCCCGTTGATGGTGAGCAACCCGAGCGATGGTGGGCAGTCGATCAATACGATATCGTAAAAGTCTGCGATCGGTGCGATGGCGTCACGCAAGCGAAATTCGCGACCCTCAACGGGCACCAGTTCCACCGCAGCACCGGCGAGATCGACATTGGACGGCACGAGATGCATGTTCTCAATCACCGTTGTCACGATCACATCGCGCATCGTGAGTTGCTGCATGAGTACGTGGTAGAGTGTGCGTTCAATTTTTTGAATGTCGACGCCGACGCCTGAACTGGCATTCCCTTGCGCGTCCATATCCACGAGCAATACGCGCTTACCTTCGGCCGTGAGCGCTGCCGCGACATTCACTGCGGTTGTGGTTTTCCCCACTCCTCCTTTTTGATTGACAATCGAAATAATGCGAGCCATACATTCGGTTCCTCCGCAGTATAGCAAGAGTTCGGCGAGATTGACAGTCGATGTGCTCGTCAGTATACTGCGTATCGCCACAATCACTTCGCCGGAGTGGCGGAACTGGCAGACGCACACGACTCAAGATCGTGCGGAGCAATCCATAAGGGTTCGATTCCCTTCTCCGGCACCAGTAGAAACAGCGGAGTTGCGCGATTTTTGCGAGGGAATTTCCTTTGCGCTCGGCGCGGGCGAACCGTACGATTTTCAAATCAAAACGCATGAGAGCGCAAAGATGAATATCAAAAATGACAACCTTGTGCTGGACCCCGCTTACGGCTCTGGCGAATTTCTCTTGCACACGCTCGATG
>SBBP01000108.1 GCA_005239655.1 Candidatus Microgenomatus auricola
AATCTATCATGCGTTCAAATGCAACAAGACACTGTGTTAAACCCTGAAAACCGGCGTTAGTCGAAATTTTTCGTCCGTCAACTCTGCTTGTATGTTCGTAGCCACTGCCTGCTTTTTGTGGCAAATGCCCGCGTACTGTCGAACTCATATCACGCGCAAATGCGTAATCGGAAAAACTGCTGCTCTCATACCTGTGCGTTTCTGTCTCGAGTTCTGTAAAATCAGCAACATTTTGCTCTGTCCACTCTGCGCGCATGCGTTCTTCACCATACGCATGCATGACTGTGGTGAGTGTTGCCAAGGCGTGATGTGGCAATGCATCCAACTGTTCCCGCGTTGCACCGATCCGTGTGCGTAAAACGAGACATCCGTACACCGTCTCCCACGACTGCGCGGCCTGGCGGCTCAACTCCGATGCATACTGTGCGCGTGTCGGACGATCGAACTGCTCTGCAATTTGCAGTACGGCTGTTCGTTCATGAGGAACAAAGTGCCTGACTGTCGGCAATGAACACATCACATCCGCCAGTGTGGCATAGGCCTCATCCTGTAACACCGTACTCCACATGCCATTAGGCTCACGCTTCCAGTGTTCAAGAATGGTGATGCCGTCGTCTTCCGGAATCTGTGCGAGTCGCTCAACCTGTTGCTCGGGTTGTCGCAGTAAAAAACGCTCTGTGTCAGAAAACAATACGGGCTCACTCGTATACTGCAAGTAGTGATTGACGGAATAGAGTAGTGCAGACCGATCGCCAATGACCGCACGCACACCATCGTTCCATCTACGATATGCAACGATACGTGCTCGTGCTCCTGCTGGCGTCGCAGAGTCTGTGGGCAGCACAGCGGCAAGTGGCTGCACAATGGCAGTAAGAATACTCTGATAACGATGCGAACGGACATTTTGGGAGAGATGATCGTACAGTGAAACGGCTGTGGCGAGATCACCCGCGCCCGCAGCCTGTACCACCGCAGGGACCAAACGCTTATCAAGCAACTGGTGCACTGTACTCCACGACCGTTCATATTCGCGTGTTGCACGTTCGTAGAGAGCAACACACGTTCTCACGTCAACCGCGTCATTAGCGAGCATGCGCTGAAGGCGCATAATTATTTTTGGATTATCAACAACAGCAAGGGCTGCTTCTTCACGCCGATCACTGTATCTCTTCCATGCTGCCGCCGGCATGCGCAGGATACGTTCAATGCGCTGCATTGTCGTCTCCTCCAATACATCAGCCTGTCGCAACACCTCCTGCATTTCGGCAACAGCCTCTTCTGCCCCGGGTTCGTTGCGCGACTGTTCAATAAACGCCGCCCCTTCCCGCATGACTTCATCAACAGCACGAGTCACCTGCTCGACAGCACGCTCTGCATCTGCGGGAACTCCCGCTTCTGGTCGTTGTAGTTTTTCATCAGATCGCGGCATAGACTAGCGGTGTGCTTTTTTGCTTTGGTACCGTTTGATAATTTCTTGCTGTATCGCGCGAAGTTCTGCAATACGCTGCGCAAATGATGCCGCCAGTTCTTGAATCTCTTTTTTCTGTTGTGGTGAGAGTGCGTTCATGATGCAGTAGTAACAAAAAAAATTGGTGTGTGTCAATGCGTGGGCCTCAAACATTCACGCACGATCTGCCGATCATCCCACGGGATTTTTTTGCCGCCGGCGATGCACATTTTTTGTTCAGCGCCCTTGGCGGTCAGCAGTACGACATCGCCTGGTTGCGCCATCTCGACGGCTTTCCGAATTGCTTCGCGGCGATCCAAGACGCGCCAAAAATTTTTGCCTTCGATTTTGCCGCTCTGTCGCACCCCTTCCGCCACCTGATCAATAATCAGCTGCGGATCTTCGTCGTAGGGATCTTCGTCGGTTACCACCACCACATCACACAACTCACCGGCAACTATTCCGTTCGGCGCACGTCGACCAACATCGCGCCCACCGCCAGTGGAACTCACCAGTGTAATCACACGATGTGAACCCGCGAGTTTGCGCGCAAACGAAAACAACAATCGCAAACTCACCGGCTCGTAGGCGTAGTCCACAATCACACCAAACGGCTGACCGCAATCAATACATTCCATGCGGCCCGGAACCGGTTCAACCGAAGCAAGGGACTTCACCGCGTCCTTCACCGAAACTCCGAGCGCAGAAGACACCGCTACAGCCAAGCCCGCATTGCTCGCATTCCAACTCCCGAGCAACGGGAGATGCGCCGCAACACCGTTCAACGAAAAATCCGTTCCCGAAATCGTCTCGCACACATCACTGATGACAATATCACTGTCTGATGCGCTACCAAAAGTAATTTTATGGATAGTCGGTGTCGCGCTGACCGCTAAAAAATCTGCAGCGTGTTCGGAATCCATATTCACCACATTTGCCTTTTCGATAACGCGACCATCAATCACCTTCGCTGGCAAACGCGAAAAATGACGAAAGAATTCCAACTTCGCATCTTTATAACTCTCAAAACCACCGTGTGACTCCAAATGCTCCGGCGTCAAATTTGTCAGCGCACACACATCATACGAAATCCCCAAATGCCGCGACTGCACCACGCCCTCCGACGTTGTCTCGACCACCGCCACATCACATCCCGCATCAACCATCTGCCGCAGCACACGCTGCAACACAAACCGACCCGGCATTGTCATTTTATACGACGACAACTCATTCGACGCGCCAATTCGAAAATTCGCCGTACCGGTCAGCCCCACGGTATGACCTGCATCCGTCAACAGATGCCAGATGATGTTACATGTCGTCGATTTACCTTTTGTTCCGGTCACACCAATCACCACCATGCGCCGTGAGGGATTCCGATACACGAACGACGCCAACCGCGAAAGCGTTCGATGGTACAACAATAACCACGATTTCGGCAGCAGCCGCTTGATGAATTCCTTCAGTCGATACATGAAATTAGTATACCCAACCAGTTGCGATATTGATAGGACCAGTAAACGACCCGAACGGATAGAATGAATGCAACAACGTTCCACCTGTTGCGGTAAATACATTCACGACAGCCTGGCGACCACCTTGCGTCGATACAATAATGCGATCGGTCGCTCCCAGTTGCAGGCGTCCGCTTGCGACTGCACTGCCGCCGGCGTACCCACCAACAAATCCGCTAAACGATCGTCGCTGCTCTGCCGTTCCGTCGTCGCCGCGTACAAACGTGCGCACATCCTCCGCACCGACCGCTGGCGTTGTCACTAACACATCGGTTTTGAGCACACTATCCAACCGTGACGTGCGCACACCCCCATGAAAATTTCGATCGTAGGGAAAGAAACTGGTCAACAATTCCCCATTTGTCGCATTGT
>SBBP01000046.1 GCA_005239655.1 Candidatus Microgenomatus auricola
GCTCCAAGAAAAAGCAGCTCCGCTGTACGTGCAAAATATCGAAACACCGGCTCGAGGAGGTATTTTGACGCAACCAATGCAAGCGTGAACAAGCCAACACCTTTGAGAAAGGTGACACCAAGAGATTGGAATAACAGTGTTGTCGAATCAGCACCGAGGAAAACATCAAAAAAGATCAACAGGAGAATCGCAATGAAATCCTGTGTCAACATCAAACCAATGATGATCTGACCGTGTAAGGTATCTAACTCCCTGCGTTCGCTGAGCAGTTTGAGAACAAGGATAGTACTTGAAAACCCAAGTGCAATGGCTAAAAAGAGAGCTTCAATAGTGCTGAAGCCTAAAAAACGAATCAGCAGAAAGCCTGCTCCAACCGCAAACGTCATTTGTGCCATTCCAAGGAGAATGCCGATCCGACCAATTTTCATGAACTTTCGAAGGTCGAGCTCAATCCCAACGAGAAACAGCAAAAACGCGATACCGAATTTTGATAGCGCTTCAAGCAAATCACCTCCGGTGATGATGTTGAAAAATGCCGGGCCTAAGAGTACCCCGGCAATAATATATGCTGGAATCATCGGCTGCCGTAGCCATTTTGCCACTGTGGCGCACAACGTTCCTGTAATGAGAATGATGCTGATATCAAAAAAGGCACTCTCCATAGGATGGAGGATAGCATTTTTTCGATGCAATGACTACGCGAGATTCATTCGTAGTTTTGAAACTCCCAATTTCTGAACGTCCAGTCGGCAAGATCATAGGCTTCATCAAAAATGGTGTTGTAGATGGGATTGCCTAGTAATGCAACGACGACTTCGTGACCAGTCGATGCCTCGCGAATCTGCATCACGAGGGTGCGGTCTGCTGTTCCTGGTAAATATCCAGTTTTGAACGCGACGGCGTCATACACTCCTCTGCCGTTAAACTTATTGGTCGAATAGACAATCTTTGCTTGGCCAGTGTTGACAACTGTGCAGGAGTACTGTCGATAGTCTGCTGCTGCCTGGTAGATTTCTGCGTATTCACTGAACGCTTTGCGAGCGAGACGTGCGACGTTTCCTGCAGTTGAAACATTTTGTGGGTCCAAGCCTGTGGGTTCAACAAATGTTGTTCGGTGTAAACCCATCTCGTTCGCACGGTCATTCATCCGCTGTACAAATGTTCCCTCGTCAGCACCTGCGTTGATACTCAATGTGTGCGCCATGTTATTTGCGGATGGGATCAGCGTTGCCATCAAAACGTCGTTCAGTGTGAGTTGATCCCCAGTTGAGAGCGGAAGTGTCGCTCCTGCGCGATCACTCTCAGATGTGTATGTCACAAGTTGTGAACGGTCCACATCACTTTCTAGAAAAACGAAGCTCGTCATCAACTTTGTAATCGATGCGATTGACCGTTGCTTGCGTGCATCCTGACTGTACAGGAATTTTCCGCTTCTCATATCGATGACGGCAGCGGTGTCGGAATACGGAGTGCTGCCGTACTCGGCGAACGTCGACTTTTCAACAGGCTCTTCATTTTTAAAACGATGTCGTGCAAAAACAATTCGTCCTGAAGACGAAGGTAGTGTAGCGGTCATTGTATCCTCGCTCGGATAGGCAACGGTCTCTAACCGTTTCCATGGCAAGCCAGGTGCCTCAAGCGATTGGTAGAAAATCGCCTTTCTTCTCTCTTCATGTAAACCCGGCTGATAGTGCAAACGCAGAGTGATCGATCCATCAGAAAAATCGCCATCAATAAAATAACTGTAGACGGTCTGGTTGGACCGGTAGTTCTCCGGGAGTTCTGGAAGCTGTGTATCCGAAAGTTGCCCTCGGTCGCGCAATTTGAATCGCGTTGTTTGAGAAATAGTGCCTGCAGGGATATCGAGTTGCACGTCACGCCACTTCAGCGTCACATCGCGTTCGTACAGGATGTCAGCAGGGATCAGCCTACTGAAGTAATCTGGATCGGGCGAGTTCGCAAAAACCGCAAGAGGAACGCAACTGACGAATAGACTGATAAAAGAGGTGACGTGCCATTTCATCATTTGTACAGTATAAACAAACACTGCCCAGATGGTCCAGGCAGTGTGTGTTGGTGCACGCTATTCTGTCGTTGAACTGAAGTTTATCTGCGCGGGCATGCTCCACTTTCCAGAGGTCTCACCATCTTTCTGGTATTTGGCGAATGCTCTGAAGAGATGGTTGCCTTCTTCAAGATCAGTCATCTCGACACTCCAATTTCCATCCTCATCAACTGTTGTTGTTACAAGCTCTTTGCCCTTACTTCGTATGGCAATGAGATTTCCTTTTTGCGCAGTTCCGGTGATCGTCACAGAGGTTCCGGTCACTTCCGCTCCCTTTTCCGGAGAAGTCACTTTAGGCTTTGGTGGACGCAGTTGAGTGACATAGACTTGTCCGCCATCTTCTATGTTGCGCGTCCCGGTGAAGAGACGTCCTCGAAACTGAACCACGGAGGTTGCCATGACATTGTCTACATCCGTCACTCCATCAGTACGGAATTCACTCCACTCAGTCAAATCCCCTTTTTTCCCTGCTTCCCAAATTTGGAAGCCGTTCTCATTGTAGGTATAGGCTTGCACTGTTCGGCGGAGATTGTGCATACGAAAGTTCACGATGGAAGAATTGTCTGCATTTCCAAATCCATCTGACACCGCCGTCTCCCATGTGGATCCATCTGACGATATGAGAATGACTCCACCGTTGTCACTGCTACCGCCGACAACGAGTGTTCTGCCACTTGCCTTTCCACCTGTTGCAAGAGCTGCAAACGAGTTGAATGTACCACTATAGTCCTGTTCCTCGACCCATTCACCTGTTCCATCATCTTCTGATGAAAGTATGTGTGCGTCAGTGGTGACAGCGTATGTTTTGCCTTTGAACGATGTCATTGCAGAAACGGAACCGACTGAAGTTGGAAACTCAGCTGCGATCCAATTTTCACCGTCATCAGATTGGAAAAGCGCTTCATCACTCGCAACGTAGAGCATGTTCCGAACACGATAGAGCCCTCGGGACGCGTTCGCTTCTTCAAAAACCATTTCCCATTCTGTTTCTGGGTTCCAGCGCCACAGTTCAAAATCCAGATCATCTGTAAACAGTAGATAGACTGACCCCTTGAATACGCTGATCCCTTCAACGATTAAATTGCGTTCTTCACTTATAAAGTCTGCATCAGTCACTTGCTCCCACTCTGTTCCGAAACGATCTGTTGCTTTCCAAAGTTCTGCAGTGGAACCACCATCGGCTGTTAGTGCGTACAATCCTGCGCTTTCAGAATTTTCACTGTCGCTCACTAGCTTGAATAGATCGACTTGCACATTCTCTGCATTTCCAAATCCGCTTTCATTCACCTGCACTGCGGGTAGGATTGGCATTTCTGTGTAATCCTTAAACTGTTGCCACCATCCATGGTGAGACTGCCCACCGTGCGCAAGTACGGGTGCAGCATTCAGTAACAGCGCTGAGAGTGCTGTCACGCTTGCAATGCGTCTGAGTGTGTTCATAGTTTTTGTTCTTAATAGTTTCTTAATGATTTTTGATACGTGCGTTCATTTTGCCGCTTTGCGACAGAAAAGAAGTCTGTGAGTGGTTACAAAATCATTCGTAACGCAGTGCTTCAATAGGATGCAACCGTGCGGCTTTCACGGCTGGATATAAACCGAATATAATACCGACGACGAAGGCAACAGCAGAGGCGATGAAAACGGCGTTTGGAACAAAGACAAAACGGATTCCCCAATCAGGTTTTAAGGCATCTGCAACAAAGACGGTGAGAATGCTCATGCCAAGAC
>SBBP01000105.1 GCA_005239655.1 Candidatus Microgenomatus auricola
AAATCACCGCCACTTCGGTTGAACCATCCGCACGCAAATCTTTCTGCTTCATGGTGTTTTTCGTGTACTTCTTTTTTGCGAGCGTCGCCGTGTCTAACACCTCGCTGCTGTAGACATTCACCAGCTTCAGCTTCTTCCCTTTGGGGTGCAAGACCACGACATACCCAGTGTCGGCATAGAGTTGCGCAATGGTTTCTGCGTCGGTGTCGAGTGAAAAAATGGTATAGAGATAACTTGAGTTGTCAGCATAGGTGACCAGAATCTGCCCGTCGATGTACCCTTCAACCGCTGTGACGCCTTGCGCGCTCGATGGATCATAGGCGCCGAATGTCGGGTGTTCGCCATTTTCTTCTACCGTGTTCGCCTCATCAGCAGTACCATCACCATCGTTGTCGACACCATCACCATCAATTTCAACACCATTATTGGCGATCGTGTCGTCGGTATCAGAGGCATTATCCGCATACCCGGTTGGCGGAGTTGAGGAACATTCCGCGGTGGTGACCGCAGGATCTCCCAATCCGTCCTCATCAACATCCGCGTAGTAGGTCACATCAGCGGTGACCGCGCTGTCGGTATCATCACAATCTGGACCATCGCCCAGAAGACCGCCTTGGCCCGCGGTGCCATCACCATCGGAATCCAGGTTGAGATAACCCACATACAGTGCCCCGGCGTCGACTCCAACGACGTCACTCAGATGAGCGCCAACAAGCGCTTCGTCAAAACCATCTCCGTTGATGTCGCCAAAGTGGACTGTAAAACCCACGGAACCGGCAACAGCTTCGCCGACCAGCGGTGTTGCTGCGGAGGCAACACTGAGACTCCCTGAAAACTCCTCGCCGACTCCTGCAATGAAATACGCGATTCCACCATCTGTTCCAACCTCATCGTTGCCTGGTGCACCCAGAAGGATGTCTGCGTAACTGTCGCCGTTCACATTCCCACCGTTGCTAAACGCACTGCCAAGGTTGTCCGAAGATGCCTCGCCAAGTAATTTCAAATCATCAGGTGAACCGATGCCGTGTGTCCCTGTCGGTAATTCATCAGAGCCGTAGATCACGTAGGCTGCTCCGGCGTCTGTGTCGGCTTCATCATCGTTTTGTGCGCCAAAAAACATATCGTCAAATCCATCGCCGTTCACATCACCCAGCCCTCCAACAGCACTACCCAACTGATCGGATGCACTACCCGCGTTGTACTTGATATCCGCACTTCCATTCACGTCGACGGTTCCGGAGAACAGTGTTAACTCACCAAAGAAAACATAGGCTGCTCCGGCGTCACTCGCGAACGAACTTTCATGTGGTGCGCCAAAAAGCATGTCATCGTATCCATCGCCGTTCACATCACCAGCAGAAGAGAGGGAATTGCCGAGGTCGTCACCGGCTGCCCCCGCAAAGACGGCGTCAGCGGTTTCTGCATCTGTACTTTCTGGCAATGCGCCTGTTGAGCTGCTGGCATCTCCCCCATAGAAGAGATAGGCATCATCTGAACCGTCGGTACCAACCATGATCTCATCGAATCCGTCTGCGTTCACATCACCAGCAGATGCAACGGCGAAACCCAGTGACTCCGTATTCCCAACTGTTCCACGAATTTTCATATCGGCATCGGCAAGGTTGAACGTGCCAGACAAGCGTGTGCTGCTTCCGTAAATAACGTACGCAGCGCCAAGGCCTTCCTGGGTCTCACCATTATCTTCACCGGGTGCACCAATGAGCACATCCGCGAAACCATCGCCATTGAAGTCGCCCGTTGCAACGGATCGACCGGCGTTGTCATTTGCGTCCTCTCCGACAAACTGTGCATCCATGATGTTGACCAACGGACCGTTATCAGTCAGCAGCGTTGCGCTTCCGTAGCGGAGATACACAGAACCGGCATCCGATCCACCATCATCATCAAGATTTGCTCCCACCAGTAAATCGTCGTACCCATCGCCGTCAAGGTCACCTGCGGTTACCGCGATACCAGCCTGGTCTGACGCCGTGTTGCCAGTCAATTCGACAAATGTGCCGAGGCTCAATGCAAACGAAGACAATGGCATGAAGAGCGCACCAATGGTGCTACCGACGATGATTTTGAATTGTGTGGTGTTCATCTGTTTTTTATTAACGCTGACTTATCGTTTACAAAAGTATACCATCTCAGCACAGCGATACAAAAAACCCGCGTGGTCGCGGGGAGCGGGTGAGAGGGTGAGGAAGTTTTAGGCCAGCGCCTTGAGCTTCATGTGGTGAGTGATGGTTTCGATGCGATCTTCGCGATGGGCCTTGTTGGGTTTCACGTGGCCACATTTTTTGCATTTGTGTGTAATCACTAATTCGCCGTGTTTGAGTGTGATATCGACCACGTCCATGATGCCTTTGCATGCGGCTGCCCGGTCGCCTGGGTTCACATCAACATGGACGGAAATGAGACAGTGCGGGCAGTGATTGCGATAACCGTCACCGATGACCAGTGCGTTACAGTTACGACAGATGAAATCCTCGATATTCCGCTGAAACTTTTTTGTGCGCGGTTGAAAGGTGTGCATGGCTCAAAGACTAACCGTTTCTGGTTTTTTGTCAAGCCGCGCCGCACTGCAGACACCGATGATACCGAAAACGATATAGGCGTCAGCGAGATTAAAGACTGACCAGAACGGCACATCGATAAAGTCGATGACAAAACCGTATTGCAGGCGATCCAGCAGGTTGGAGAAGGCGCCGATCACAATGAGGCTGAGGGCAGCGACGAGCATGTGTTGTTGGTGTTGGTACGCGCGCACGACCATGCTGACCACTGCGATCAACACCACCGCCACGAGGAGGGATGAGAGCCACGTTGGCACGTGCACAACAAATGCAATGTTCGTGTTTGGTACGAAACGCAGTTGCAGGACGCCATCAATCCACACACGTGGGGAGAACAGTTCGTTGAATGCCCATAGTTTTGAAATGCGATCAACGCAAAATAGCAGCACGAGTGTGCTGATGCTCACGAATGTGACTGTTGTTGGCTTCCCGTTACGCATGCGCCTTTGCGCAGTCCATGCATGTTTCTGCAGACGGGTTGGCCCGCAAACGTTCTGATGCGATTTCCTTTCCGCAGTTCGTGCACATTCCGTAGGCGTTATCCTCGATCCGCTTGAGTGCCGCGTTCACGGCGTTCAGTTGCGACTCTAGTGTTCCAGTGACACTGACGTTCACGCTATAGTCGGAAACTTCGGCAGGTGACTCTGAATCTTCGTTGAGCGCGTCATCACCATAGTTTGGAAAATTTGCGCTTCGCTCTCCAGGCACGTGATCGCCGACATCTGGCGAAGAAATCGTATTGAGTTCTTTGGTGAGAGATTGACGCTCTTCTTCGAGCTTCTGCTGCATTTCTTGGATGAACATTTTATCCATACACGTGTTTCATTTTTTATAGGCGTCTCTACAAGACTCTTGTAGTGTACCGGGATTCTTGTGTTGTGTAAATCGGATATGTCGGCCTTAGCCCGTGCACCGCGTCGACCTGAGCTGCCCTTACGGTCGTCGCGCTACACGCGCAGCGGCCGCCGTATCCTGCGTTGGGAAAAATCGCACGGTCTGCCGCAGCCGCAGCGCGCGTCGCTCTACGGCCGTTCAGGCCTCAGGCCGGAGAGTGGCGCGCGCTAAGGCTGCAATCTGTGGGCAACCGTCCGTGTTTTCCTTTCCGGTTTTATGCCGTTGTGTGTTTTTCTGATGTCATTCATCAATCCGCGAAGCTACTGGAAACTTACGAAATTCGATTTCCTGTGCGGGGCGTGTACGCTCCTTGCGCTGCTTGCCTGGGGTTTTGCGGATTCCCCACGTACTGCTATTCTCTTGGCCGCGATCGGCGATGGATTTGCATCACTGCCGACCTTGAGGAAGGCATGGAGATTTCCCGAAACCGGCATCACCTATGTCCTCGCGACGGTTGCAGTGATCATCACGCTGCCTGCTATCCCTGTCTGGAATATTGAAAACTCCGCCTTCACGATCTATCTGATCATTTCGAATGTTGCGCTGTTGTTCGCTGTCTACCACAAACGGCTGCGGCTGCGGTAGGCCAAAGCGAAAAATTCTGGAAACGAAAGAGGGCGCACATGCGCCCCCTCGAATATTGAAAATCGAGATATGTGGCGTGTGCGCCCAATAGCCTGCGCTGACCTGATGTCGTCAAACGATGTTTGAAGACGTCATGGATTTCCGCACAGACCATGTGTGCTCTGTCAGCTTACTGATGATTCGCTGAGCAGATTTGTTTCCCGCAAGGTGGCCGCTACCATGATGCTCCTTCTTGGGGAAAGAGCTTAAAATTTTCATGGCTGCTTGCCGTAAACTTTTATGTTTGTTTTAACGCCGAATCCTTTTGGGACTCAAGGCGCACCAGATGATTGCAGGAAACAAGCAACAGACTAGAGATGTCTCACGTGTACTCTGCTGCTCGCTTCCAACAATAGATTGAATAGATTGTAAAGAACTATGCACATAGCATAGCAAGAAGAGGGTGGCGTGTCAATTCACAGATGAAAAATGTCGCTGAACAGAGCGACATTTCCCCATTTCTGAACAATTTTTGTACACTCAAAAGTTTTCCACAGGCATCAGCTTTCGGACACCAAACACATCAATTGCTTGGCTGCTTCGTCGATCTTCCCTTCTTCGTTGAGGATAATGTGGTCCCAATCCTGGAGATTCTGGAGTTCGACCTTTGCCGTCTCCAAACGCTTGTGAATAACCTCGGGTGAATCGGAAGCGCGATTGACCAACCGTTTCTCGAGGAATAGAAATGAAGGAGGTTGAATGAAAATCGTCACCACATCGGGCAACAGTGATTTGAATGTTCGTGCACCTTGAGGATCGACCTTGAGTACCACCACCGGGTTCTTTTTGACGGTGTGTTCGACATCTTCGCGTGTGCTCCCATACAGGTAGCCGTACACCTCTGCCCATTCGATCATCTCGCCGTTCTTGATTTTGTTCTCAAACTCTTCGCGTGTCACAAAAAAGTACGGATTCCCTTCCGACTCGCCCGGACGCATCGCGCGTGTGGATGTGGTTGTCACTGTCGCAAACGACAAACCCATCTCGCGTGCTTTGGCGATGACCGAGTCTTTTCCTGCCCCGGATGGTCCGGTGACGACGAAAAGTTTACCCATGTCTCTCTTATGATTGATACGGTCGACGCGGCCGTTGGAATCCGCCGCCGCGTGGCGGACGACCACCACCGAATCCGTTGCCACCATTTCCGAACGGAGCTGCTTCTGGAGCAAGATCACATTTTTCATCTGGAGCACCGGGCGTGAGTGCGGCTTTGCGCGACAACCCGATACGACCTTTCTCCTTGTCCACTTCCATCACTTTGACTTTCACCACATCACCAACCCGCAGAACATCTGACACGGCGTTGATGCGCTTGGTCGCACAGACATTCGAAATGTGAACCATTCCATCCTTCCCACCACCGAGATCAACGATTGCGCCGATCTCTTTCCCAGAATTGCGATCGCGAACAATTTGTGTGACCGGGCCCTCATACTCTTCTCCAACTTCAACCTGTTTGAGGATTGCCGTCACCAACGCTTTCGCTTTTTCCATCATTGCCGCGTCCGTCGAGGTAATGAACACTGAGCCGTCATCTTCAATGTCAATTTCAACCTTCGTTTCATCAATAATCTTGTTAATCACTTTTCCGCCTGGACCAATCAGTTCGCCAATGCGTTCAGGATCGATGTGCATGATTTCAATACGCGGAGCATACGGGGAGAGTTCGGTGCGTGGTTCCGCGATTGCCTTCTTCATGACATCAAGAATCTGCAGACGTGCGGTTTTGGCGTTTGCGAGAGCATCGCGACAGATCTCGAGTG
>SBBP01000061.1 GCA_005239655.1 Candidatus Microgenomatus auricola
AGGCTCTGTAGATTCCGGAGGCTGTACGTCTGAAGCGACAGCTGTTGGTGGTTTTTCCACAGGAGGTGCGACTTCAACGCCTGTTGTTGTAGGTGTAGCCTCTTCCACAGCCGGGCCATTTGTCAGATAATCAGTTACTGTCTGCCAATTGTCTGTATTGGGGCTTTCTCGTGTTCCCAACTCGAACGCCGTTCCATCGGGCAATTTTGCACTCATGTTGCCGTCTGCCAGTAGAGTAAATTCGACACCATGGCCTGCTGTCCATTTTCCCCCTTCATTCGCCATATTACGTACCACGTCATAGTAGTCCTGTGATGTCGCTGTAGCTGTTTCAGTCACAGGAGGTGGCTCGGGAATTCTGTCTGGCACTGTTGCCTCAGTTCTCGGTGTAATTCGAACAGGTGGTTCCGCTGCCACAGTTGTTGCAGGCTCTACTCCTTTTGGCTGAGCTTCTGCATAATCGATCACAGCTTTCCAGTTGTCGGCCACAGGATTCTCCCGTGTGCCTAAGTCAAGATGACGGTCGCCAAATTCGGCACTCAGATGGCCATCGGGTTTTATGGTAAACGTAATACCATCTTGATTCCATGACCCTGTTCCACTTTCGCTCACATGCGTTGCAACTGTGTCAAACAGTTGCTGCTGATTATAATCAGCTTCAGTCATGACGACGCCTGGATCAGCTTCTGCTGCCGCGAGATCAGATTCGGGCAGTGGCTCCGCATGTGCCGTTCCAACAGCGGCATCAAGTATCCCTTTCGCAACACTACCCACTGCGCGGTCAGCCCCTGTTGCTTCAGCAGCCCATGCAACTGTTTTGGCAGCCCCTTTCAGTGTTTCGACCATCATCCCTGAACCGACAAATACGCCAACAGCAAGACCAATCGCGCGCAGTTTTCTATCTGCTGTTTCATCGGCAGCACGCACCGCGTCAAACTGTTTGTCAGTCTGTGCAATGAGGCTTTGCATTGCTATTTTCAACTCACCGGCCTTTTCAGCAAGTCCTTTTTCGAGTTGAACCATCCGCACTTCTTTTTCAGCCTGAATGCGTTTATAGGTTTCATTATTTGAAACACGAGTGCCGTTTAACATTGATTGTGATTCAAGTTGTGCAGACGCCTCGAGCAGCTGTTCATCGGAAAGATCTTTTAGTCGCTGTGACGCAATTGCCTTTTCGATTTTTGCTGAACGACGCATGCGCAATAAATCATAGGCGCCTGCGCCTGCTGCGGCACCACCCATTAAGCGACGCGTGAGGTACAAGCTACCAGCAGCTGCTCCAACAACAAATCCACCACCAGATGCAGCAAGGCCGATACCTCCGCCAACCAGCGCAAGGTTTATGGCGGTTCGTGCATTTAATGATTTCCCTACGATTTTCCCCAGTCGTGATGTCGGCTCCCAGCTAAGCAAATTGGATAGGTTTGCATCGCCGAGCGACTTGTGCAAACGGTACAATTCTAGATCCTGCTTTTTCATTTCTGTCGCACGCGTGTCTGCAAGAGCGGTTTGCTCTGTGAGTACAGCACTGACGTGTGTCCCAACGATTTCCGCACGTCCTTTTTCGTACTGCTCCCTCATGTATGACGCGTACTCTCGTTTATGATCCTGTGGTGTTTTTCCCTCTTCATCTTTTTTACTGCTTCGCTCGCCACTGAACAAGCCACGCAAACCACTTGAGCGTTTCAAATCGGCTTCTGCAGTTGACATCATTTCACGCGTGAGATGAAGATTGACTGCTTTACGCCCGCTGTCTGTATGCTGCATGGAGTCCAGCATTTGCTGATACTTCGTTTCTGCCTCTCGCATTGCAACATGCGCTGATGTGCGGTCAGTACGACGAGACTTTGTTAAAACAGAAAACATCCCACTGGATTTGTCATAGGTTTCCGTTGCATCATCCAGTTCTCGTTTTGCCGCATCCAATTTTTGCAGCAGTGCGTACTCTGCTTCAGCCGCTCGCTGCTCGATTGACGAAAGAGCTTGGCGGTCACTTGGGTTCACCTGAACAGCAGCCTGATCCGCAGCCCGTAATGCTTCGGCTCCTGACGCCTGTAGAACTGTACGTTCACCTGCTGCCCGTTCCATCATTTTTTTTCGTGCTTCAATAACCTCTGTATCCCTCAGCTCTGGCAATTCAGGAACAGCTGGCTCGGTTTCCCCCCGCTCTACATCTCCACGTTGTCTTTCAGCTCTATTGATTGGTGCAACCATAGGTTTAGATGTGTTTCAGTAGCTCATGAATCTGATCGATCTTTTTTTGATCGATCTGCGCATGGATGTGTTTCACCACATCCTGCTGTTCTCTCTTCAGTTCAACAATCGTCTTGTGAAATTCGTTAAACGCGTTCACCATCTGGTTAATCTGTTGACGAAACTTCTGCTGGTCATCGTTCGGTTGTGCTGTCACGTTTGCCATTATTCTTTTATCAACACTGAGGCTTTTATCTCATTTTTCACCTCCTCAACCTCTGCAAAAATAATCTCGCCCATGTTGGGAAGTAGTTCCATCATCTTTTTCATTTGCGTTTCTGGCGAACTCCCCTGTTCAGCAAGGAGATTTGCCTTCTGATCATCCGATAGGCTGTCGAGTATTTTGAGCATTGCTCGTTTGTGGATCAGTTCATTCATCTGCTCTAATAGAATGAGTTTTTGATCATCTGGCAAATTCGCAAGCCCGAGCTCTACAAAAATGTTATTTTGAACGTACGAAGGGTGCTCTGTCATATGATTGTTTTTATAGCTAAATCTATGTCTAAAATAGCATATTTTTGTGAAAAAATCAAGCATGTGCAGCTGATGTGCTTATCCACACGGATTTTTTTGATTTTCTGTTGACGCTCTTGCTCTGTTCCAGTACACTATACGCGCCATGAATACGAATGAGAGCCAGGATCAGCAGCAAAAAGAGCTTGTTGATCCGGTTCGAAGGCTGGGTTCTGGATTGACTGGATTAGCAATCGCAAGTCTAGTTTCAGGGTATATTCTTGGGCCGCTTCTACTCTTCGGAGGAATTGGATGGTGGCTGACCAAGCACTATCACAATCGTTTATTTGTTATTATCGGCGTTGCCGTCGCATTCGTTCTCTCCAATGTCCTCATTATCAGAAACACCACAGGAACTCTCCGCTACTTCAAACGAATCAACCGTCGTTGAAGAAGCGCACGAGGAGTCAGCAATTCATGTCAGCTTGAAGCCTGATACCC
>SBBP01000098.1 GCA_005239655.1 Candidatus Microgenomatus auricola
AGAAGATATTTTTTTCTCTGCCCTCTTCATACACTGAATATCCAACATCTTTTTTGACACCCGGATCAACAATCGTAACCAAGTGCGCATTGTTGTCATGCACCAACTGACTCAACGATTCCCGCGAGCCGTACTCTGCTTCATTCCAGGTGAAAATACGATAACTGTTCATGTAATCGATATCCAACCACAACCCATCCAATGGCAGTTGGTGCTCGCGATAGTTTTCCAGAACTTCCAGAACTTCCTTCTTGTTGCGATACGACCATTTGCACTGCTGATGTCCGATCGCCCATCGCGGCGGAAGGGGGTGACGCCCGGTCATCGCCGTAAACGTGCGCACGATTTCAGCGATCGTGTCGGCAGTCAATAGATACAGCGTAGATTCGCCCGTGTATGAACCGCAGTAGAATCGTTTTTTGTAAACTGATCCTTCTTTGGAATCTACAAAATTCGTGTCCTTGCCGTTGTTAAAAAATATTTGGGATGGATTATCAAGAAAACAACCAATGAACGTATTCTCAACTTTTGTGATGAAAAAAGGAATACTCACATAGCCCGGGTCGTAGTTGTCGCCCATTGCGGCTTCTGGCATGTCACCGGCAACGTCCGAATTCCACATTTTCATTGCACGGCCAGTTTTGTTCAGGGGACCGGTTTTGCTGCCGAATCCCCAGAATGGCTGGGGGTTGTTTTGTATAAACTGAAACAGTGTTTTATCGCCGTTGAGACCAACAAACTCGGGTTGTGATTGCAGTACGATGCGATCATCTTTTTTGAGCGTGATGGAAAACGGGACAGTCGTGCATTCAAGAATATATGAACCAAAACGAAATTGTTCGCGGCCGTTCGATTGCGTGTGTTCAGGCGTGATGTCCGCAAACGGCATGCGAAATGCCGAATGATTTGGCAGCCGGCTATCCGTATAATTAACTCGTAAAGAGAAGACGTTCTGCTCAAAAAATTTTAACTGCACTGACGCATCTGCAGAGTCAAAAGATTGATTGGCGGCACTGTATTTTGTGTCGAGAAAAGCAAAATTTTCTGGAATCGGATACTTCTCAAAGTATGGCATATGCATGACCAAAAATCATGTCATCAAATTACGCTGCGGCAAGTAAAACGTCAACGCGCGGATCGAACGGCTGTCGTAGGCTGGAGGAACGACGGCTTCTTTTTTTATTTACGAACTTCTCCAAAATCGCTAAAATGGATCAATATGACATTATCGCACAGCAGAGGCGAATTCTCTGACCAGGAACTGCAACAGATGTTCCACGCGCTGCGCGATGCCGTGACAGCGTGCCGAACAAACCAGGCGGCGGAAAATCGCGCCGGTCTGTTGAATATCCCTTCTCACGTTCAGCCAATCTTCGCGCAAGACATTCAACAGATCCCAACGGGCTCTGTCGCGATCACCTGTGCGTGCGGCGGTACAAACTGGATTTTTACGATTGCGCGCAAAGAAGCAAACGGCACATTTGAACTCGAGCAAGGATTCATCCGCCCTATTCCAGAAAGTGAACGCACACACACATTCAACTCGCTGATGCAGATTATCGCGGATGAAATCATGAATGTCATCTACACATTCCACTTGGAGTCGGTCGATCAGCTACCAATTGCGATTTCGTTTGGGTTCCCGCAATCGAACATCCGTGTAGAAAACGGGGATGTTGATGCGCGTATCACATCGTCCTCGCTCCCAAAACTGTGGCGAATCACGGACTGCGATGAAACGCGGGTCGCAGAAGATCAGCCATCGCTTGCAGGCATTCTGCGTCGCATATTGCAGGACCGTGGAGTACACTCCATTGGTCGCATCGTTTTTGTCAACGACACGACAGCAGTGGTTTTAGATGTTGAGCCGGAAAGCTCCATTCTCACATTGCCTGTTGGATTTGTGTTTGGCACCGGAACCAATGCTGCCATCGCTGGCGATGTGGAGTCCGGCATTATCAATTTGGAAAGCGGCCACGCGACTGTTGTGCCGCCAGACGCAACGACGCGCATCATGCAAGAGCGTGGATGGATACCATCGCACGCCCCGTGGTTGGAATACTGGATCGGCGGCGCCTACCTCCCCAAGCGTGTTGCTGCCGCGATCTTGAGTGAACGCCAACGTCTGACCGATGCAGAACAAGTGGTGGAGACGATTCTCAACACGACACAGCAGACACTCCTCAGCGATATTGCATCCGGCGAATCGCCAAAAAACATTGGTTTCCATATTGGACCCGATGAATACACGTTCATTCGCGACTGCGTGCAGACGGTTCTGCACCACGCCGGCCAACTGATCGGCGTCACGATTGCTGCGGTCTGTTCGGCAGTGGGGTATGAAGGCGGCTCAGTGCATGTTCCGTACGAAGGCTCGCTCTACACAAAAGGGTTCGGTATTGCGGATGTCGCACGACACACGACGCAAACGCTTATCCCTGGTGCAGAAATCACCCTCACCCATGCGTCGGGAATGCGCGGAGTGGCCAAGCTGGCGTTAGTACTGACCAACAAAAGCAAGGTTTGACTTTTGATAACGCAAGTGATAAAAGTGCGAAAGCACGGGAATAACAGGTGATGCTCACGCTTGGTGTCAGCCAGTTTGGCAGACGACAAACGTGAGCGCCATGCTCAACAAAGGAGACGCTCCATAAATTCAGTCCGCTTGAGGGGGGCGGACGAGGAGGGATTGTGAAAGGATCGAAAGGAACAGAAGCACGGCCCCCGCCGGATATTCGGCCGGGTAAGTGCGGCAACGTGCTGTTGTCACTCAACGGCACGCTCATCGACGAAGCGCGGGCAACCATCACCGTCGACCCGGCACTTCTGCTCAACACCGTACGGCGAGTCGAGCGGCAGGGGTGGGCTGTCGGACTCGTGTCTGACAGTCCGTTCGGCCGCCTCAAAGACTGGGGTCGGCGCCACGGCATCAAGAAG
>SBBP01000113.1 GCA_005239655.1 Candidatus Microgenomatus auricola
GGATTCGACACCTGATCCTCGAAGATTCTGAAACTGCAGTCACGCCACGGGCAGAACTCCTGCTCTTCCTGGCAGACCGTGCACAGCATGTCGAAGAAATCATTCAACCCGCGTTGAACGAAGGGAGTATCGTGGTCTGCGACCGATTTTCCGGCTCCACTCTTGCGTATCAACTTGGCGGTCGGAAATTACCACTCCCCGAAACGGTCAAACTGATGGACGAATATGCTCGTCAAGGAATCACTCCAGATCTTGTCATCTATCTTGATATTGACCCACGCACCGGAATTCAGCGAAAGCAAGATGATAAGAGTACACTGAACCGCATTGATGCAGAGGCAATGGAATTTCATGATCGTGTGCGCACATACTTCACGTCATTGGCAAAACAAGAAAATTGGCTTGTTGTCTCTACGGAAGCAGGGACAAAAGAGCAAAACGCGGAAAAAATCTATCACACAGTTCATTCACGCCTCGCACTATGAACATCCTATTCAAAAAACTCAACTCAGATGCGCTCATCCCTCACTACGCCCACCCTGGAGACGCAGGTTTAGATGTCTTTACGTGCGAGAGCAAAATAGTGCAGCCTGGCGAACGCTATGCCTTCTCAACGGGAGTGAGTATGGAAATTCCTCCGGGCTACGTTGCTTTGGTGTGGGACAGAAGCAGCCGCGCGTTGCAACACGGCCTCAAGACAATGGCCGGCGTCATCGACTCGGGATATCGCGGCGAAGTCAAGGTGGTCTTACTCAACACATCACACACCGCAGTGGAAATTTCTGCAGGTGAAAAAATAGCGCAAATGCTTATTCAATCCGTTGAACATGCGCACGTGAAGGAAGTGAATGAACTCTCTGAAACCGCTCGTGGGACAGGAGGGTTTGGCAGTACGGGAAATTGAGCTATACTGGAATACATGCCAAACGCATACGAACCCGTCATTGGTCTGGAGATTCACATTCGACTCGACACCACGTCAAAGATGTTTTGCGGCTCTCGCAACGCTGAATCCGAAGAGCCGAATGTCTTCACCTGTCCGATTTGCATGGGCCACCCTGGTACACTTCCGGTGTTAAACCAAGAGGCGGTTCGCCTTGGTACAATGATCGCATTAAGTCTCAATTGTGACATTCCGCTGTTGACGAAATTTGACCGAAAGAACTACTTTTATCCAGACCTGCCAAAAGGCTACCAAATTTCCCAGTACGACCAACCACTGGCGATCAACGGATGGCTTGAAATTTACCCTGACGAAATCAACCCAAAAAAAATTCACATTGAACGTTTGCACCTTGAGGAAGATGCCGCAAAACTCAAACACGACGAAGCGGGCAATTCGCTGGTTGACTTTAATCGCGCAGGAACACCACTCGCGGAGTTGGTCACGAAACCAGATGTACGATCAGCTGCAGAGGCGAAACTGTTCATGCAGGAATTCCAACAGATTGTGCGCTATCTTGGAGCGTCACATGCAGACATGGAAAAAGGACACATGCGCTGTGACGCGAACATTTCTCTCCGGCCAGTCGGGGATGACGCCCTCTACCCAAAAACAGAGGTAAAAAATATGAACTCCTTTCGCTCAGTCGAGCGCGCGATCGAATATGAAATTAATCGACAGAGCCAACTGTGGCAATCCGGAAGTGCACCTGAGATCACGGCAACGCGAGGGTGGGATGACCAAAAAGGCATCACCATTGAACAGCGCTCAAAAGAAGATGCTGCAGACTACCGCTATTTTCCTGAACCCGATATTCCACCACTCACCCGAACAGCAGAGGAAATTGAACTGTTGAGACGTCGTCTCCCCGAACTGCCAATGGTGCGGCGACTACGATTCATGGCTGAATATGAACTGAGCTATAGTGACGCAAAGACACTCACGACCGATCCAGTGGTCTCGACATTCTTCGAGGAAACAATTTCTGAACTGCGCAGCTGGTTGAACTCGCTCGAAGACACAGAAGGATCAGACGAAGAACGTTGGAAATCCTATCGTAAAAAAATGGGACGCCTGACGGCCGGATGGATCACATCTGAAATCTTCAAACTGTGCAATGCGGAAAAAATCGAGTTCTCTGCAGTCAAAATCACGCCGGAAAACATGGCTGAACTGCTTACCATGATCTACGAAAAGCGAGTCAATTCCTCAGCAGCGCAAAAAATTCTCCACATCATGTTCCAAACTGGAGGCGATCCCAGCATCATCCTGCGCGAGCACGACCTGACGCAGGTTTCTGACCACGGCGCCATTGATGAAATCGTCCATGCAGTGATCTCGGCAAACGCATCAGTTGTCGCGGATTACCGAAGCGGAAAAGAAAAAGCACTCATGTACTTAGTCGGACAAGTCATGAAGGCCAGTAAAGGAAAGGTGAATCCGGAAATTGCAACAGACCTGCTTAAGCAGAAGCTGGGGTCATAGTCCCGTTTGCGATCTGTTTGTTGTAGCGCAGCGATTTATAGAAAAAGTAACCGATAACGACAAACGTGACCACCGGCGATACCCATTCGGGAATGTGAATTCCAAAACTGTGCATCAACATAATGACACCAAGACACAGAACGGAGTACATCGCTCCGTTCTTTAAGTAGCGTAGGCGCTTAATACGTTCGATGTTCCCAACCGTCAGCTGTCGTACAACAATTGCCCCAATGCCGTTACCAATCAAAATCAGCGGAACCGATAACGTGAATGCAAAGGCACCCAGCACGCCGTCAATTGAAAATGTGGCATCAATCGCTTCCAGATACAAAATTTTGCTGATGTCCGACAGATGCCCTTTCATGAGACGCTGCTCAGCCTGTTCTGCATTTTGTTTAAACCCATGCGTGATAAAAAAAGCCGTTGATCCCACCACTGCACCCAGTGCCATCAATGGCTCAATGCGCAATGCTAACCACACCACCGCGAGCAGAATAATGGACACGACGGCGTAGAACCACACACCTTGACGGTAGAAAAACTGCTCGCCGATCAAACCAAAATGCTTTGTTTCCAAAAACAGCCAGTGGAAAAAAAGGAAAATGAGAAATATCCCGCCACCGATCAGAAGAATAGGGGCTGAGTGTTCAATCGCTGCAATCACTGCTGGATCACTGCTTAACGTCGCCGTGAACGAACCAATAAAACCCAGTTGCGGGGTCGTTGCCCAGACAATCAGCCACGGCAACAAACCACGAATGACAAACACGGCAAAGAGGATTCCCCAAAACAAAAACCAACGACGTGCCTTTTGACCCATCGTCGATAGCACCTCGGCGTTAATAATGGCGTTATCGATACTGCTGACGGTCTCGAACGCGCACAGACCGCCAACAGTCAAAAACATTGCAATCCAACCCATGTGAAATAATTCTAAATGAGCATACAGTAAAAACCTGCGAAAAACAAATCAGCTCGGTTTTCCACAACTAGCACTGACGCTCCACTGCTGTTGTCTGTGGAGCAAAATATGCTATAC
>SBBP01000159.1 GCA_005239655.1 Candidatus Microgenomatus auricola
ACTCCAGCTCAAAAGCTCTCTTCTGTCTATCTCTCAAAAATCCTCTCTTATCCACAATTGGTAACTGGATCTCTGCAACAGTACAAGTCTTGACAATACCCCTAGGGGGGTATACACTCCGTGCGTATGAAATACATGGGTCCCAAAAAGAAGAATCCTATTGTTCGGCGCCTCAAACTCATTGAGGGCCAAGTGCGAGGTCTCCAAAAAATGATTGAACGCGACACCTACTGCATCGATGTGATCACGCAAACATCGGCAGTTAAGCAAGCGCTGTCCAATGTTGAAGATCTTTTGCTCGAAAACCATCTGAGCGGATGCATCATCCATCAAATCCAGTCTGGCCAAACCGAGAAGGCCAAAGGAGAAATTTTAAAAGTCTACACACTGAAACGAAAATAGTATGCATACACAATCGTATACCGTGAAAGGAATGCACTGTGCCTCCTGTTCTGCGATCATCGAAAAAACATTCAAAAAAGTTGACGGCGTGCATGCGGTTGAAGTGAACTACGGCACGGAAAAAGCAAAAGTGTCATTCGACCCGGCAAAAACAAACCCACACGATCTGTCCAAAACCATCGAGCCGCTTGGCTATACATTAGAAGTTCCTCCGGAATCAAAAACCATGACGGCGGAGAGCATGGGGATGTCACCCGATGAACACGCTGCTCATACCGGCGTTGGCCAATCAAAACAGAACAAGCTGGCCGAAGTCGCCGGGATGCGAATCAAAGTGCTGTCGGTTCTTCCGATGGCCGTCTTCAGTATTCTGGTGATGACCTGGGAGATACTTGCACGATTCGGAGTCGTTGCAGAGATGAGCACAGTCACCGACGAATTTATCCACCACCTCCTTCCCATCATTGCGACGTACGCCCTTTTTATTGTTGGAAAACCCTATCTTTTGGGTTTCTACCGATTCCTGCGTTACGGCAAAGCGAACATGGACAGCCTCATCGGAATCGGCACCTCGGCTGCATTTCTCTACAGTTTTATCCTCACTGCATTTGAGGAACCGCTGCGGACGTTTGTGAATGTTGAAGATACGTACTACGACGTCACCATTGTGGTGATCGCGTTCATCACACTTGGAAAATATTTGGAAGCGAAAGCGAAAATAAAGACCGGTGACGCGATAGAAAAACTACTCCATCTGCAAGCAAAAACTGCACTCGTGATCCGAGACGGCAAAGAGTTGGATATCGCCATTGACCAGGTTGTCCACGGGGACCGTATCGTGGTGAAACCCGGCGCTCGCATTCCAGTTGACGGAACGGTCAGCGAAGGATCGTCGTACGTTGACGAATCGATGGTGACCGGAGAACCCATGCCAAACGAAAAACAGGTTGGTGATACCGTGATCGCTGGCACCATCAACACCACAGGCTCATTCGTATTCACGGCAACAAAAGTCGGTTCAGAAACCTTGCTTGCGCATATCATTCGCATGGTCGAGGAGGCGCAGGGCAGTCGCGCGCCGATCCAAGCGCTGGCGGATAAAATATCGTCGGTGTTCGTGCCGACTGTCATTGTCATTGCGTTCGTGACGCTCGGCGCATGGTTGTTGATTGGAACGGGAACGCTCGGATTTGCCCAAGCACTATCCTTCGGACTCGTTTCGTTTGTTGGCATTTTGGTGATTGCCTGTCCGTGCGCACTTGGACTGGCCACTCCAACCGCGATCATCGTTGGCGTGGGGAAAGGCGCACGCGAAGGGATTCTCATTAAGGACGCAGCCACGTTGGAGAAGTTACATCGCGTGGATACCGTTGTTGTCGATAAAACCGGAACGATTACACGCGGTAAACCAGAGTTGGTTGGTGTTGCGAATCTGTCCACACTTCCCGAAGAAAAAATCATTTCCATTCTTGCATCGCTCGAGGCAAAATCAGAACACCCGATCGCGCATGCTGTCTTGGAATATGCAAAGACAAAGCGCATTCCCCTCGCAACTGCTGAACAGTTTGAAATTATCAAAGGAAAAGGTGTGAAGGCAACTGTTGCAGGAGTCGAATACCTCGCCGGAAACCTCGCCTTGATTTCTGACCTTGGTGTATCGTTTGACCCTGCGCAGGTTGAAGAAAAAACGGCCCGCGGTCACACGCCGGTCATTCTTGCAACACCACACGAGGTGCTCGGTGTATGTTGGGTGGCTGATGCTGTCAAACCTGAAGCGATCGAGGCGGTGAAACAGCTCCATGCACTTGGCATTACAACCGTCATGCTGACCGGAGACCACCGCAACACAGCGCTCGCCATTGCAAAGGAAGTCGGCATTGACGATGTCGTCGCGCAAGTCCTTCCAGAAGACAAACTGAACAAAATTAAGGAGTTACAAGGTCAAGGGAAAATTGTTGCGATGGCTGGTGATGGAGTGAACGACGCCCCTGCGCTTGCACAAGCTGATGTCGGGATCGCCATGGGAACGGGTACGGATGTGGCAATCGAAACCGCGGGGATTACACTGCTGCACGGTGACATTTCAAAACTCGTCAAAGCCATTCGCCTGTCCAAGTTCACGATGGCGGGCATCAAACAAAATCTCTTCTGGGCATTTATTTATA
>SBBP01000037.1 GCA_005239655.1 Candidatus Microgenomatus auricola
ACATGTCAGCGCCTGCCGCTGTGCATGCCGGTCCGTGCGGAGAAAATACATAACTCTTACCCAACGGCAGCGGAATCACAATGCAGAGCACTGCCGCAGAATCAACCTGACCATCGCGCACAAGAAAACGGTACACGGTTCGACCGTACGCACGCTGCAATTCGCCCCACTCCCATGCGTGTAAAAAAGACAGCTGCCGAAGAGGCACGTGTGCGATCACCTGCTCCCACTGTATTTTGTCGACACACAACTCCAAATTCATCGCGGCTGTGAAATCATGCGCAGTGCAGTGCGCAGTTGTTCCTCTAACGGCTGGCTCTGGTCGACGTGGCGAATCACCTGCAGCGCTTCCGCTTTGGTATACCCAAACGCCAACAGTGCTTCAAGCAACTGCATAGTCTGACCGCCGCCCGTACCCGCGCTCTCTTCAGCAACAATGCTCACCGTATCCTTCAAATCCACAACGATGCGTTCCGCAGTCTTGCGACCAATGCCGGAGATACTGGTGAGTACGGTCATGTCTCCGTGCACAATTGCCCGTTTCACTTCGTCTGCCGTAAAACGCGACAGAATCAACAACCCCAACTTCGGACCAACACCAGACACACCAATCAACTGACGGAAAAAGGCCAAGTCCGCCCGATCATCAAAACCGTAGAGTGCCAGCTGATCCTCACGAACATGTTGGTAAATAAAGAGTTGTACGTTCTGTCCCGGCTTCACCCGTTCCAAAACACGCACGGGCACAAAAACAACATACCCAATGCCGCCAACGACGATCACAACGCCTCCTTCTTCAAATGAATGCACGGTTCCTTCAATCAAACGAATCATAGGTGTGTCTGTGCTTCAGCGCCCTGCGATGCAGCGGATTTTTTCGTCGGCTTCGTCACCACAGATGTTAACTTTGTTGTATCAATTAAGAAGTGTGACAAATGGCGACGACCAATTAAAATCGGATACTGGAGATGCGCCCGGTCAATCACCGTTGGTTCAATATCCATTTTGTGACCCACGAGGGAAATCGTCAGCGGGATGCGAATGCGGAGCGTGGTTCCGTGAGAAGAGGAGACGACCGACAATCCGCGAATGTCGGGCTGCTCTTTCATGAGCGATTCTTCAAATTGCTTTGCCAGTGCATTGGCTTCCTCCTCATTCACCGCTGCAGGCACCTGGCAGGCTTCGAATGCATCAATCGCCGCACCAAACCCCAACTGGCGTGCAAGGGTAATATCAATCGAACTGTTGTCGGCACCTGTATCAATTTTCGCTTTGATGTGAGAAACGCTGTTTTGATCTTTGCCGTAGAGTGTGACTGGCTCAATCAAACCGATGACTTGTCGGCCGGTGACGCTGGCGATTTCCTGTTCGTAGTGACCCGAGAAGAGTTCGCGCGCAATCGCGATTCCGCGTTCTGGGCTCTCCACACTCAGGCCACGAATGCGATCCAGTCGCTCACGCAGTGGCGCCATGTTCGCCACCTGAATGCCAAAACCGGGTCGTGCGTTTAACTCCAGAACGACCGGACCCAATTTCTTATCGACAGAAATATCCACACCGCAGTAGTTCAGTCCAACGACTTGACTGCTCCTCAATGCAATTTTGAGAATCTCCGACCAGTATGGCACTTTCAACCCGCGTAACCGGATGTTGGTATCAGGGTGAGCTTCAATCTCCTTTTCATACAACCACGATTTTGTGATGACGTGTGTGGTGAGCCCAGTCGCAACATCGACACCAATGCCCAAACCGCCTTGCGCGAGGTTGGCCTTCCCTTGCGACTTCGCGGTTGGTACACGAAGCATCGCCATCACCGGAACCATGTTGTACACAATAACACGCACATCAGGAATCCCTTGAGCAGCAAAATGTTTGAACAGCGGGTCGACAGACAACCGCCGCTCGATGATCGCCGTATCGGGCGTACCAAACAACGAATAATTTCCGTCGAGGATGTTCAGAATATGCACAACAAAATCCTCACGTGTCAGTTGCTGCTGACCCGATGTCAACCAGTTTCCATTCTTCAACCGGTTGTAAATCACCATAATGCCTTCGCCACCAAACCCGCGGTTGGGCTTGATGACAAAGCTCGATGGAAGCTTCTCCCAATCAAACATACGCACCTGCGCCGGCTCATCAACCACAGCAAGTAATTCCGCAACGGGGATTCCGTGTGTGATGAGCAGTTGTTTTGTTGCCAACTTGTCGTCGGCAGTGTCGCGTGCCTGTTGCGTGTTCGTACGCAAGTAGACGGCGCTTCGCGCATTCACCCCCAATACCCGGTTACGATTTTTCCACATGGCGAATATGTTTAAACACTTTGCGGAAACGAATATATTCCGTCAATCGCAAGCCCGAAAACTTTCCAAGGATGTAGTTGAACGGGAAGATAAGCAAAATCAGTTCAGGATATGCCAGTAAGGTGGTTTTGAACAACGTCCAGTCGCCGATCAGATAACCGACAATCGCTAACGCAAGTGTTTCCAACGTCAACTTCAACGCCGTCGTGTACCCTTCCTCGATTTGCACAGAAATAAAATGTTCTGTCAGGACGGTCATAATCAGGATAGGGAAAATCGCAATCGAGACGAATCCGGTTTTGTGCAGCTGCGCCGCTAAAAAGAACATGCCGAAAATGGCGAATGCTAAAAACGAAAGAACCAAAGCCATACGCGGCAAATACAGTAGCCGAAACCGTTTCATCGCGAGCCGCGCAGTCATTCCAACGATGATAATCGTGAGGAACACCACAACGCCATAACGAATTCCTAAAGAGAGGAATGACAGTGCGATAACGGTTGGTGCAAAAATTCCGAAAGCCTTAATGCCTACCAACTGTCGCGCAGCGGCAATAATCGTGGCCATCACCGGAAGCATTAAAATGAGGTAGAGTGAGTTCACCGGGACGCCACGGTTGATCATCAGGTTCATCATGTATGAAATGAAGTTTAACGGACCAAGCTGTTGCAGGCCACGTGCGGTATATGCAGTCACAACCTGATAATCCGCATCAACGTTCGACAACGATTTCTCCAGTTCGTCCGGATGCGCGGAACGGATCACATCATCCAAAATGTTCCGATCAGAAACAATAATGTAGCGCGGTTGAATGGTTTGAAACACGGTCTGCGCCAAACGTGCACTCGAAATGAGTGAATCATTCTGAATCGTCACGATCGCTTTTGAATTCAACCGAAAAAGTTCAAGATCAGTATTATTCAATCCCGCAATGCGCGACAGTTCGAGCAACGAATCCAAACCAATATTCCCCGCTGTCCACGTCACGATAACATCGGATGCTGCAATATCTTGCTCGTGCTTCAAAATCGTCTGCGCCAAATTCTGTACCGTCACATAATCTTGATTTCCTTCGGTCGCACGAACCGGCACAACCAGCACTCCTTGTGTCAGCGCATAGTCTTGCCACTGTTGCAACTCTTTTTGCGAGACAGACTGATCTGCAATCAACACCACCAAACGATCTTGCACAGAGACAATGGCCTCGTCAGTACTTTTTTGTTCATCCTCACCGCTATCAACGGTCACCGTCAAACGCAACCGATAGGTTCCACGATTGGAATAGACGTGCGTCGCATCGATCCCTTTTGCAGAGACGCCGTCACCAAAATCCCAGTGGTATGAATAATCAGCGCCCGCTGGACCGGTTGTCGCAGACGCATCAAACAGCACAGTACGGCCAACAACGACATTACGATCTTCACCGGCAACCACATTCAACTCTTTCACCGCAACCTCCTCAACAATGGGTTGCGCGTCGGTCGGCTGTTCGGTGGGTTCCTGTGCGTATGCGACCATCGGCAAAATACACCACAACACCACCATGATCCATCGAAGCGAAAACGCTGAAAAAAATGTCGTCATAGGTGAGTGCCTTGAGTCAGGCGTGGTACAACCGCAAGAGCGATCGCAATGGCGTCTGCAGCATCATCAGGCTGCGGCGGTTCGGACAATCGAAAGGTAAGCTGAATCATACGTTGAATCTCCTGTTTACGTGCTCGGCCAAACCCCGTCACACTGGCTTTCACTTCAATAGGTTTGATCTCCTCTATTCTAATGCCTCGGCTGGCAAGTGTAAAAAGAATCACTCCTCGTGCCTCACTCACCATCATCGCTGTTTTGCGGTTCTTCGCAAAAAATAGCTCTTCCACCACGGCAACAGCCACATCTGGATGTCGATCTAAAATGGAGGATAAATCTCTCTGCAGCGTACACAACCGTTGTACCGCCTCTATGCCGGCTGGCGTCTGCACCACACCATATTCAAGAAGCCGCGAATTGCCACGAGCAACATCGAGTACTCCGTAACCCATGCGCTCTACCCCAGGGTCGATCCCGAGACACTTCATATCATAGGCATTAGAGGGATACGTTCGTATACACGTTCTGCACGTCGTCATTTTCCTCCAGCACTTCAATCAGTTGCGTCACTGTCTGGAGTTGGTCCGGAGAAACATCGATTGTGGTTTTGGCAACCCACTCTGTTTCCGATGATGTCAGATGGATATGGTGACCCTCCAAAGCCTGTGCAACGGTATGCCGTTGGTCGCGCGCGGTCACAATCGTCATTCCATTCTCGTCTGTTTCAATATCTTCTGCACCAGCATCAATCGCGAGGAGTTCCAGCTCTTCTTCTGATTGTGTAAAATCATTTCGCGCAATTCGGATGATGCCTTTTTGTTCAAACAAGTAGGACACGCTCCCGCTGTTCCCCAGGCTGCCCCCGTGATCACTGAATATTCCACGCAACGTCATGAGCGTCCGGTTCGTGTTGTCACTCACACATTCCACAATCACTCCAACGCCTCCAGGACCAAATCCTTCGTAACGGGCCTCGCTATACGATACGCCTGGCAACTCACCGGCACCTTTGAGTATCGCCCGCTCAACATTCTCCTTTGGCATATTGGCTTCTCGTGCCTTTTCAACCGCTGCTCGCAATGCAGCATTCATCTCGGGGTCCTTGCCTGCACGTGCCGCAACAGCAATGTTCTTCCCCAGTTTCGTAAATACGGCACCCCGCTTGGCGTCGGTGACCGCTTTTTGACGTTTAATCGTTGCCCACTTTGAATGTCCAGACATATCGCACAACTTACGGTTGAAACAAGGCAAACAACGTCGGTTGGTAAAAATCACTAATGATCAAGTCCGCATGAGAAAGTTCGCCTGGCGAGTAACTGGTTGTCACAGCGACTGTTGTTGCTCCCGCAGTGCGAGCAGCCTCAATGCCAGAAATCGCATCTTCAAATACAACCGAGTCACTCGGATCCACGCCCATGCGGTATGCGGCAGCTAAAAAAATATCTGGCGCTGGCTTATCACGCAACGGTTGCTCACGCGTAATCACTGCAGGCAATACATTCAGCAACCCAACGGTCTCCAGCACAGTACGAATTTCTTCTGGACGCGCCAGTGAAGCCAGACCGATCGGCACATTGCGTGCATGCAGTTCGTGAATAAACTCTGCCACACCAGGGACAGCGACCCCGTCCTTGCGAATGTACTCTTGAAACCGAACACTTTTCTCATCCATCAACTGCTGCACACGCTCATCACTCATCATCCCAATCAACCGGGGGACGACCTCGGAATCACGCATACCAAACAGGTGACGAAAACGCTGGGCATCAAAGCTGATTGCATGATTCTGCAACGTCTGCTTCCATGCGTCCATGTGCAACGGCCCAGAGTCGACAATCACACCATCCATGTCAAAAATTGCTGCTTTATGCTGTTTCATGTCGGCTATTGTAGCATGTCTTTCGGCTTGCCCCAAAGCGCATAAACCGCTATCATAATTCCGCTATGTTTCCTCAACAAACGATCGCCACCCTCGACTCCCAACAGATGCGTGCCTCAATCGAAGTGCTGCACAAACAGTGCGCAGATGCATGGGAAGCCACGGGAAAAATACGCTTTCCCGACAGCTATAAAGCTGTTGATCGGATTGTGCTCTTTGGCATGGGAGGTTCTGCGCTCGGAATGCACGTGGTCAAAACCATTTTTGCTCAGGAGCTGCGCATACCGGTTGATATCGTCAACGACTACACGATTCCTCTGGCCGTCACGCAAAACACGCTGGTGATTCTCTCGAGTTACTCCGGCACTACAGAGGAGACGGTTCATGTGGCATCGGAAATTCTTTCGCGCACTCCACAGGTGTTTGTCATCACCACTGGAGGAACACTCAGCGCATTCGCCGAAGAGCATCATCTTCCCGCATACATCTTCAACCCACGGTACAATCCCAGCAATCAACCACGTATGGCGGTCGGTTACTCGGTGATGGGTATTATTGGTGCATGCGCACGGCTCGGATTCATCACGGTCACGGATACACAGGTGTCAGAGTTGGTTGCGGCAATGCAACAGTGGCACGCCGTCTACGGCATCGACGCACCCGAAGAACAAAACAGCGCACTGCGACTGGCAACCGCATGTGTCGGGACGATACCCGTCGTCGTGAGTTCAGAATTCCTCGAAGGAGCCGCGCATGTGCTCACCAATCAAATCAACGAAAACGGAAAACAGTTTGCCGTGCGCTTCTCCATTCCTGAAATGAACCACCACCTCATTGAGGGCTTTGTCTATCCAAAGCCAATCATCCCACAGTTGCTGTTGGTGCTGATCACCAGTGAACTCTACCACCCCCGCAACCAAAAACGTTATGCAGTCACTGCTGCACTCGCGGACAAATACCAGATCCCTTCGTTTCAAGTCACCCTGCAGAGCCGCACGCCCTTCCACCAAGCCATGGAACTGCTGCTGCTTGGCAGTTACGCTTCGTTTTACCTGGCGATTGCCAACGGAATTGACCCCTCACCAATACCAAACGTGGACTTCCTAAAAGGCGCTCTCTCGTAAAGACCAAGAATCTTGACAGCCTCTAGAGGGCGATGGTAGGGTCACCGTAGTGTTTCCGCCAGGAGGACAACGCAGTGAGGAATGGACTGCGCGGGAACTGCTCCCGCTAACCCCATGCTTGGTAGCGGGAGATTTCATACCCACGATATGTTCCACCGTTCGCTGACACTGCGAATCAAAAAATTTTGGCTCGACCACACATGGGTTGAAGGATTGCTGTTATTCTGTAGTGCCACAGCAATCTGCGCTTTCTGGATTTCCGGCCCAGTGTTTTCGGATCCAGATTCGTTCTACCACATCAAACTCACCGAGTTGATGTTGCACCGCCATCGAGCCATCACCGACTTCCCGTGGCTGGCCTTCACGACGTTGAAGGATGCCTATGTGGATCATCATCTTCTGTACCATATTCTCCTCATGCCGTTTGTGTGGCTGTGGGGAGGAGTTGTTGGTATCAAAGTGGCCACTGCTCTGCTCTTCGGCGCGTGCATCACGCTTTTCTACACGGTCTTGCGATCGCTTCGCGTGCGTTTCAGCTTCCTCTTCGCACTCATGTTGTTGTTCACTGAAGATTTTGCATTTCGACTGTCACTCGCGAAAGCCCCAAGCATTGGATTTCTCTTTTTGGTTGGTGGCTATGCTCTACTGGTGCATCGAAAACACCGCCTGCTTGCGCTCCTGAGCGTATTTTTCGTCTGGGCATACGGCGGGTTTTTATTGCTGCCAATCCTGGCAACGCTCCATGCAACCATCATCCTCATTGGCACGCTGCTCCACAGTGGACGTTGGCCCAGTCTGCGCGAAGTCGCACGCATCTACATTCCGACGTGGGCGACTGCTGGGGGAACGATCGTTGGGCTGCTCATCCACCCTTCTTTTCCAAAACACTTCCAGTTCTACTGGCAGCAAATTGTTCAGATTGGACTGGTGAACTACCGCGATGTTATCGGCGTGGGTGGCGAATGGTATCCGACACCATTGAACGACCTCCTGTCGTCACCAATTCTGCTCACCACTCTGCTGGTGATCGCAATCCTCAGCGCAGTACGCATGCGCAAGGCACCCACAACCGCCACATGGACAGCGATTATCATGACTGGAGTGTTCTGCGCATTCACGCTCAAATCGCAACGCTATATTGAATACTACGTTCCGTGGGGCTACCTCTCTGCCGCACTCCTGCTGCGCGATAGCGGAATACTTTACCACACCAATCGATTCCGAGCAGCAATACGCCGTTTCCGCACAGAGGACTTACTTCCGAGTGTCAGCGGGATTCTCATTGCTTCGTATGTGTGCATATTCGTTCCGGGAATCATGATCACGAACGCAACACAAACGAATTCCGCCTTACACCGTGGCGATTCCATCCACCGCCTCGCACCGACGATGGACTGGCTACGCAACCACAGTACAAAAGGGGATGTGCTGTTTCACAACGACTGGGATGATTTTCCGATACTTTTTTATCATGTCACACGCCTACGCTACATTGTCGGGCTCGACCCCACGTTCATGTATACATACAACCCCGAACTGTACTGGAAATGGGTGGATATTACGATCGGAAAGCAAAAAGACCAGCTACTCGAAATCATTCAGCAGGATTTTGGAGCGCGATTTGTCCTTGTCGATTCCGATCACCCCGAACTCTACGAAAACATGATCAACGACGGGCGGTTCACCATCGTCTATCACGACAGTGAAGCAACGATTTTTAGAGTGCCGCGCCCACAGGGTCCGCAAACAACTCCGTCAACTCCACCGTCTTCGAGTGCTCCGGATCAAACATCGGCCCTGGAGTCCACACGCTAAAAAACGGTCCGAACT
>SBBP01000104.1 GCA_005239655.1 Candidatus Microgenomatus auricola
TAGACACCGTAACTGGTTCTGAAGAATCCCGTGATGCGGAATCATTGGATGAAAAACCGATCGAAGCGGGATTGGAGGAATTAGTCGATGAGGAGACGATCGGTGAAGAAGTTGTAGAGGAAACGGAAGGGGAAACCCGCACGGAGTCTTCAGAGGGTGAATCAACCGCGCCAGACTTCACCGACATTGTGCAGCAAACCACCGAGTACACCTGTGGCCCTGCTGCCCTCGCCACATTGATTACGCTCAACGGCGGCAAGGCAGAGGAGATGCTTGTTGCTCAATTGGCAGGCACTACGCCAGAAAAAGGCACAACACTGAAAGGTTTAAAGCACGCTGCTGAATCATTGGGCTACAGCGCTAAAACAGTTCGTTGGAGTATTGCGCAACTACAGGAGAAAACTTTGCCTGTTCTTGTTCACAGCATAAACGAGGACGGAAGCACGCATTTTTCTGTTGTGAAGAGTATTAACGATATCATGGTTGGCATTGCTGATCCTGTTGCAGGAAATATTAACATGAGTCTGGAAGATTTTAATACTGTCTTTACAGGTAAGGCACTGCGACTAAAAGATGAGTCAAATATAAATACTGTTTTAAACCCAATTGATCTAGAGAACCTTGCTGGCGATTATAGTCAGATAACCAATGAAGATTTGGAAAGTTTAAGCGACTCTGAAGCAGAGTTGACTGATGGAAAGTTTGTTTGGGTGTTCGCCGTACCATTTCTTCTCCCCGAGATTGGTACAGGCACAGCTTTGCTTATAGGTGGGGCAGTTGTTTTTACCGGCTCGCTTGCTATTCTTTTTTCCGGAGATGGTGCAAGTAAGAAAAGTATCGAAAAGGGAATCAAGAAAAAAATGAAGCAAATTAAAAAGCATAAAGAAAAAATTGCCGAAAATCCTGACTCATCTGCGGTGCCACATTGGGAGAAGGAGATTGCCGAGTGGATGCGTCAAATTGAAAAGAAATTAACAAAAGCAAGAAAATCCTTTCAGGAAGATTTTGATTGGAATGATTAAGTACTATGTCTTACCGTATCCCCACAAATGAACGTCAGGTATTGCGCGAATTGAGCAAACGCATTAATACGTTTCTGTTCATTGTTGATGCTATAGACACTAAAACAGATGCTTCCACTGACTACTTAATAACTCTCCGTGATCAGATTCTATCACTACGTCACGCTCTTGAGTCAGGTATTGCATCCATAAACGATTTGATCGGTCGACTTTCGTCACTGGCATCAGATCACGCGCAAGAGATTGATTCCGTAACGAGCAGCGGTCGGTACTCGCAACAGGAATTGTTGCAGAAGTTACAGCAGCAATCTTCTCCAAGATTTCTTAAAAACTCACAATACCAGAATATCCTGTTCCACCTTTCTGAGATTGCAGACGAGCTCGCTATGTGTCGTAAGGTCATTCAGTCTATTCTTCGTAAACGCAGCCATTCAGTTGATGTTCTTTTTGAAGAATTGCATATAGTACAGTGTGCTTTGCGTGACCACGTTATTGCGCATCACATCGAAGACGTCGTGTTTTTCGATGAAAAACAGAAACGTACTATTGCATCGAAAGGACTCATGAGCGCATTGAGTGATTTTTTTATGTCAGAGTAATATTGCAGCGGGATCATGTCCGACATTTCATTCTACGCATCACCAAAAGAACTCTACGATATTCTTGAGTTTGTACTGACAGAAACAGACATTGAAGTGTATGAGACGTATTCAGGACACGAACGAGAACTAAAAAAATTTAAGAATGCTGCTGACGTATTACAATGGTACAGTATCAACATAACAGAAGAGCGAAATTGTAAAGGATTTCGAATCGCTTTCTATTCTCCGTCTGTGATGAAAAATCGCATTATTACGAAAATCAATTTGAAGAAAGAGACTGGGCATATATATCGTTATTGCATCGAAGGCTGGGCTCTGATTATTTTCTCCTTTGAAGGTATAAAGGATGGAAGGTTGTGTGGATCTGACTTTTTTCTTTCCAACTCCGAAAAGCGAGCAAAGCAGTGGGAGGATACCTATGGTGATAAATTTGGCCCGGCCTCCGATGTCAATTGGGATGCGTTTCTGGAACTTTCTAAAAAGTTAAACAAAGTCATAAAGAAATCCAGTGTTGCAAAGACAGGTTCCTGTTACATCATGGAAGATGCCATGCATTTTTCCAAGACCAAAGGGAGACTGGCCACAATGTACCCCATTGTTCCACTGAGACAAGTCAAAGAAAAAACCCCCGAGGAAATCCGCAAAGCAAGCCCTCCTCGCAAAGACGCCATCTGCACCTGCGGTAATAACACTTTCCACCTACGACTCAACAGGCTAGAAAGTGTCGGTCTGGCAGCCTGCACAAAATGTCACACACAGTTTTACCTCCTTGATTCTGGTGACCACTGGGATGAGATTGTGGAGGAGGAAGGCCTGCCACGCCAAGTGAAATGCACAAAAGTGCACAATGCCTTTGGGATCATTTTTGTCTATGATTATCGTGATCCCATAGAAGGTGAGGTTCCAGACGTTGAATCGGTAGGTATTGTGACGATCTGTGCTACCTGCGGGTATCGTAAACACCAAATGACAATCGAGATTGATTACAGTCCGACAGACACACTGGTGAATCAGCCTCTCGTCCTAACAAAAAAAATCAACGTATGATTCGTCTCTCAAACCGACGCTTGTTCCAATACGCAGCCGTAGCAGGATGCATTATGTTTGTTTCTGAACTTGTTGTATTCTACTTTTTTTCGTTGGAACTTCTCGGTCTTTTTTCTGCAGCATATGTTTTACCCTATGTGATCGCCATAGTGCTTGCTTCTATCACTTACCTGATCCAAATTTGTGCATTCGTTCGTCTAGGCTCGATACACCATCTTTCACGTTTTAAAAAATTGTCGTATGGTTTTTTTTCGTTTTTTGCGGTGATTGGTCCATATGATTTGTATATAGCGATCTCACGGCAGGACGTTCCAATAGTTGTTGCACTTGCGATCATGGTTACTTTTGGCATTCTCATGATTGCTTGGGGGATCGAGTTGAGAAAATTGAGAACACACTACGGAAGAATTGCTTCTGTATCAGGGATACTGAA
>SBBP01000134.1 GCA_005239655.1 Candidatus Microgenomatus auricola
CATCTGTTGTCAGCGCAATAGAGGGTGCTTTTACTGAATGGGCTCAAAGTAAATATATTTCCGACCCTGAAAATCTAACTGAATTTTATGCGCTTCGTAAGTTATTGCATCACGCCAAAGATTTGAAATTAATTTCTGTTGGTATTATCATGAATAATTCACTCAAAGGTTTTACAATCAATGAAATTCTTGGGGACTATTCAATTTTACATTTTGAAAAGGCGGATTTTAAGTTATTCGATGGCATCTACCCTTACTTAATACAACAAACAGCACAGGTTCTTTTCAGTTTAGGGTGTAAATTTTTAAACTATGAACAAGATTTAGGCATATCAGGACTTAGAAAAAATAAGCTTAGCTATAAACCTCAGTTTTTCATAAAAAAGTACATTATATTGCCGCCGCACTTGAAAAAGTTTTTGTGATGCTTTACAATACAATTATGTTTGAGCAGCTCAAAACAGATAGAAAGTGTAAAATCATAGGTTCCCTTTTTATACTATTGTCACTCTCTTGGTTGATTTTGTTTATTGGCTCTCGAGAGACAACTAATAATCACTTAATTTGGGCTGCTAGTTACCAAGTTTTGGCAATCTTGGGTGGTTTTTGGGGCATCACTATAGCACGTGGTTGGGGTGGGATGAAGAGTTTGATGGGGACGGCGATCTATGCTTTCTCGATCGGTCTTTTAATGCAATCTTTTGGTCAAACTTCTTTTAGTTTTTACAATCTTGCTCTGGACAGAGAAATTCCTTACCCTTCTATCGCGGATCTTGGTTTTTTTGGTAGTATTCCAGTTTATATTTTTGGTATTATACAACTAGCCAAAGCTTCAGGTGCTAAGGTTTCTCTAAAATCTTTTGGAAGTAAGATACAAGCATTGTTTATACCCTTATTGATGCTGGTTTTATCTTACTACTTCTTTTTAAGAGGTTACGAGTTTGATTGGGAAACTCCACTTCGTGTATTTCTTGATTTTGCTTACCCCTTTGGACAAGCTATTTATGTTTCTATCGCTATATTAACATACTTGTTATCAAAAAAAATTCTGGGTGGTTTAATGAGAGTTAAGATTTTATTTATACTCTCTGCTTTGGTTGTACAATACCTCGCGGATTATAATTTCCTTTATCAAGCCATCAATGGAACTTGGTATAATGGTGGTTACGGAGATTACATTTATTTACTGGCTTATTTTATAATGGCTTTGTCTCTTTTAAATTTGAAACTCGATTACATTAGAAAAACGTAAGTACAAATATGTCCATCTTCCTCACAATTGCACAGAGAATCATCAAAGAGCAGGAGCTTGTGATTGGTCCTTTGGCGTGGGAAGAAGCGGGGAAGGTGCAGGGCCTCAAGATCGACAGAAAAAAAGGAGAAGTGCAATTTGAAGACAAAGAATTTGCGGTCATCGAGCGGCTCGTCAAGCAGTACGAACGGCTCTTCGGCAGAGCGTCGGTCGAAGTGTGCAAAGACGCGGTCAAAGACATCGTCTACGAAATGCCAAAAGAGCAGGTGCCAGCAATCCTCAAGTAGGACCGTCATAAAAAAGAGTTCACTTGACCACCGTGACAACACGAAGTATTGCAACAACTCAAGATAAGCAGTACTTACGAAAAATCAACGAGGAACTCTACAAGCGCAATTTTGAACTTGCGGTCAAAAACAAAACGCTCACGTTGCTGCGTGTCCTGTACGAAATCTCTACACACAGCTTAGGGCCCGAGGAACTCGCACGAAAACTCACCCACGAAATTCGTGTCGCACTCAATCTGCAAATGGTGAGTATTTTTGTGATCGACCAACCACAGAAGTCCGTCCTTCCAGTGGCGTTATCCACCCTAGAAGCCATCCAACCACACGTGAACGTGATCGAAGATGACCTTGCGGCACTGAATATCCCCCTCAACGAAAAAACAAACATCCTTGCGCAAGTCGTCCGGGCAAAGAAGTTCAAGCAGAGCAAGCGTCTGTACCCACTCCTTCAACCGTTCATCGCAAAAACGAAAGTCGATCAGCTGCAGACCGACGCGCATATCGATACCTGCCTGGTTTTTCCGTTACGCATCGCACAAGTCGTGCAAGGGGTGCTCGTTCTTGCACTCGATCGGCCATACAACAGCCTGAATCAGTATGAAAAAGAGGCGCTCGACAGTCTCGTCGACGTGGTTGCTGTCGCATTAGACAAGGCAGTGATTTATCGCGAGTTGCAAAAAGCCAACCTGCATTTGAAGGAATTGGATCGCGCAAAATCTGAATTCATGTCCATCGCATCGCATCAGTTGCGTACGCCGCTTGCGGGTATTATGGGCTACCTTTCCATGATGGTTGATGGTGACTTTGGTGTTGTGAACAAAGAACAAACTCCGGTGATGAAGGATGTGTTGGAAGCGACAAAGCGCCTCATTCGCATGGTGAACATTTTCTTGAATGTCACACGCATTGAAGCCGGTCGGTTCATCCTCAACTACACGAAAGTTCCATTCCACGAGGTGATTGAAGCGATGTACAAGGAGTTGAAGCCAACGGCCGACATAAAGCATGTGACACTGACGTACAATAGGACGCTGCTCCCGGAAACGGAAGTAGATGTCGACAAGATTAAAGATGTCGTTCTCAACTTGATTGATAACGCGATTAAGTATTCGCCGAAAGGTTCGGTGACCGTTTCCGCAGAAAGTGATGGCAAAAAGGTGCATGTGAAGGTGAAAGACACCGGAGTTGGCATTGCAAAAGAAGAAGCGCGCAATTTGTTTTCAAAATTCGTTCGCGGGTCCGGCATCGCCCGTGTCGAGCCGAACGGGTCGGGCTTGGGATTGTTCATCGCCAAAAAAATTGTGGAGGAGCATGGAGGCCGTATCTGGGTTGAGTCAGAAGGGGAGGGTGCCGGTTCAACATTTCAGTTTGAAATTCCGTTGAAGGCGAGCACGCAGGCACTCAAGAAAGTGGCGGAGATGAAAGCGCGGGTGCGCCAGGGAGCGAAGTAAAAACACCGACTTCTTCGGTGCTTTTACTCCACAGGATAAACCCTGTGCGTTAGCCCAGGGTTCTATTTCCCGCTCTTAACGTATGATACGATCCAAACAATTGAGGCCGCGGTTCATCTACCGTGTATCAGATTTTGTTTTTGCATTCTTTTATAGCGCATGCCGAAGAATACAAAACCTACATATATACTGAGCCAATCTACCCATAGACGATCCCCAACGAGATTATTGAGAGCTCTCGTGTACAGAAGGTACACGCTCAATCCTACAAGGACGGCATAACAGATTTGCAAGAATGTAGGACGCATACGAATATGCCAGAACGAGTCGCTCTCGTGCTTCTGAGCAGCTCGAATGAACGCTAGGATCGTTTTTATTGTTTCGAAAAGCGCGACAGTTGTACCTAGGCCTATAATGACCATATAGAATATATATGCCATGGAAGATTATTGTTATGATCGCATCCCATCCCAGGCGCCATATCCGCATGATACCCAGCCAAGTATTGGAACCCATTTAGCTCCAAGTCTTGAAAGGATGACGGATCTTATCTTTCCCTGACCTCACGGTCGGGGCTTGCCGATGGAGGGTCAATATACTTCAGAAGGGTTTCCTAAATTTATGAATGATTTTTCTGCGATTTTTTCCGATCCAAAAAGTAGAAAAGTGTTCCCAGAACGATACCCATAACGAGTGTTCGACCTACTGCATGTTCCCATGTGCGCTCTGGTTCGAAGATAAACCCCACTCCTCCAGCAACAAGTGCCGATATAATAGTGTACGTAAATATCATACGAATTTTCTGATTTTTTATAACTTCCCGGACCTATAGAACCTTGGCGAGGTAGGCGTTCACTTTCTATCTTATGTATCTTGTCGACCTGCTTTTATCCGTATACCCCAATAGGTATCAAGAGCAAACGTCACAATGCCAGCGAATAGAAGGATGAGAAATCGTTTCCAATAGGTTGTATCCCCTGGCCAGATCAGGTGCATGGCAAAAGCAACCAAGGCAATGCAACCAACGGCAACGATTATTCTTACTACTGTAGTTCTTTTACTGCCCATTGAAGTAATTTTTAGTAAGACATACTATTACTTTTTTCCTTTATTTACGGCTCGTAAAATCACACCACAATAAAGGACAGTTGCTGTTACCCATAAAATATCAGTAATCGTAGCCTCATAAAAACGATTAATGATGAGAGTGATAATGCAGATACCACCCGCTAATTCGGTGCTTACTTTTACCATATTTACCGCCAACCATTAATGCACTCATTGATAATTGTATCGATACCAAAGATGCTAAGTCCTATGTTAATAAGCGACGACTTGATTTGGCTAGAAGTTAGTTGTCTAAACACAATTTTTTTTGCCAGACTATATGCACCGCCAATAGTTTTTAATTTTGAAATTCCGTTGAAGGCGAGCACGCAGG
>SBBP01000131.1 GCA_005239655.1 Candidatus Microgenomatus auricola
CGATTGGCGCGACAAAAAACGCGTGGCTGCAGCGATGAAAGAGTTCGAATCGGAAATCGGAGTAAAGAATTTGATCGTCATTCAGGCCAACGATTCGAAGACCGAATGCGGTTCATTTCGTGATCGTCATGAACACATCGGCAAAGGGAAAATTGGTGTGGACGGTTTTCACAATTTGTTGAGACATCCCAAACTCAAGGCACTGCCGTTTATCCTGGAAACCGAAATGGATGATCGCGCCGCAGACATTGCACTTCTCAAAAAATTACGCGCATCATAAAATATGAAGCTCACGATTTTAGGATCAGGTGATTTCCGGATCGAACAGCCACTGGCGTCGGCTGGATACGTCGTGCAAACTAAGAGTAAGACACTGAAGTTAGATTTCGGACGCGGGAATTTAGTTAATCTTGCAGCCGCAGGAATCAGTTGGAAATCGATCGACGCGATTTTGATTTCCCACATGCATGCCGACCACATCACCGATTTGTTTCAGTACTTGCAAGTCTTTGGCGTGTTTCACCACGAACGGAAGATTCAACACAACATTCGGTTGTACGGACCGCGTGGCTTCCGCAACTACTTCGACCATTTCCGTCGGATGGTGTTGGCTCCGTGGGACGTGATCCCCGAAGCACACGAAGTGTTTGACGATCGATTGACGATTGGTGACATCACTGTGCAGACACTGCCGATGAAGCATGTTGTCGATAGTGTTGGGTACCGGCTTGAAGCCGAGGGGAAAGTGTTATGCTACACTGGTGATACCGAGATGAACGACAACCTCCTCACCCTCGCTCGCGGTGCGCATGTTTTACTGACAGAATGTTCTGGTACGAACTCTGCAGTATCTGAAGGTCACATGCGGCCAACCGATATTGCACGTGTTGCACGAGAGGCAGGAGTACGAGAAGTGGTGCTGACGCACTATCCCGCGGACGAACAAGAGCGCGAGGTTCGCATTGCGCAAGTCAAAGAAGAATTTGCGGGAGAAGTGATAGGGAGTAACGATTTGATGACGATAGAAATATGAATAACCGTATTCACGCCCCATCCGAACTGCAAGAATGCGCCGTTCCGCCATTCAAAGAGTTTGCGATTGGCTTGGCGATGCGTTCAGGTATGATCCTGATGCGCAATTTTCACGATGCCTCAAAAACAACCGCGCGCAAAAAAAGTCGCCACGAGTTGGTGTGTGAAAGCGACGGTGAAGTGCACGAGTACATTCAATATAAGGTGCATGAACAGTACCCCAACCACAATTTTATCAGCGAGGAAGGCAAGCAGGAAGATAAGGGATCTCGCTACACATGGGTGGTTGATCCGCTCGACGGGACATTGAACTACACAATCGGCAATCCATTTTTTACAACGTCTATTACCGTGCTCGATAATGACGAACCGATTATCGGCGTTGTCTACGCACCGTTTATGGGAGAGATGTTTGTGGCTGAACGCGGACGTTCGGCGCGGCTGAACGAACGCAACATTCTGGTATCAACACAGAGCAAATTGTCGAACTCCGTGCTTTCGCTTTCGTATTTTCCGCGCGACCGCAAGTCGCGGCTGCGATTTATGAAGTTGGGTGCGCGCCTCGAAGACCACGCACGGAGCATTCGTCACCTCGGTTGTACGTCATTGGAACTGGCGTATATTGCCTGTGGTCGTTTGGAAGGGCAAATCATTTCTCCACCGATACGTGCGTGGGACATCGCTGCTGGAATGTTGCTCGTGCAGGTTGCCGGCGGCACGATCACCAATTTTTCCGGCAAACCGTGGCGCGGTTTGCACGAAGGATTTGTCGCATCGAACGGAAAAGTCCACAAGCAAATATTGAGAGTGTTGAAATAAAATCAGTTGAAATTGATTTCGAAGTTGTACATCCCCATTGAGCACAACCCTTGTACTGTCGTTCCGGCTTCTTGAGGAGGCACTTCGATATCAACCACTTCAGTTGGAGAAAGGGCGGCGCGATAATTTAGGTTCGGAATCGACAATGCCGCTGAACAATCAAATGTTCCATTGGTTGCAACCTGTATCACGGTTGGCATGCCCGCAGCGGCATTTGTTGTGCGCGGAGAGTAGCCGCCCTTCGCGCTAATGGCGATGATCTGCGTGCCGTCAACCACGCTCACATTATTTGCATTTTGTGAGTCTGCAGCACCAGAGTCGTTACCGTTGACCAACATCGCAGTTGCCACTCCGATGAGAACGAGGGCAACGAGCAGTGAGAGAATAATTTTTTTCATAGTCGTCACGTATGGTATCACACTCTGCTTAAAAGTTAAACACTGGTGGAATAACACCAATGCTCACGAATGCATTGAGCAGATTGAAGATTCCAAAGAACAGCACGACAAGGCCTGCGGTCTTAAAGAACACGCCTGACTGTGTTTTTTTCTGAATCCCAAGAGAACTGAAGCTCAAGAGAGCGAGCGCAGGCAGCGAGCCGAGTGCGAATGAGAGCATGATGAATGCGCCGCTCCAAAAACTGCCGGTTGTCAGGGTATAAATCTGCATCGACTGTGTAAAACCGCACGGCAAGAAAAATGTCGCGACGCCGACAACGAGAGGCGTCAACGAATGGTTCATACGTTTGAGACTCTGCACCCGCTTACCGATGACACTTGGCATGACCAGCTGCAGTCGCTTAGCCCACGGTAAGACATCAAGTAGATTAATGCCAAGGATAATGAGCACCACAGCAACAACGACACTCAGTACAAAGGCGCCTATTTGCCCAAGCTGGAACGCCGATCCAACCACACCAATGAGACCGCCAAGAACAAAGAACGAGACAAGTCGGCCAATGTGGAACAGTACTTGTGGCCTGACTTTGTCATTTTGTTGCGCAAACGTTGCTGACATGGATAGTACCAATCCTCCGACGACCGCCATGCACGTTGAAACCGATGCAATCAATCCAATCACAAACGCCGTGCCGTAGCCAACTTCGGAAGTGTTGACCAAGTTCACGATGCCCAGTTTTTGCAAAATGATAAACAGTGCGACAAACCCAATGGCAATGGGCACGGCCAGTTTGAATTCAGGCCACCGCACAGAGTGACGTTCTTCTTCGAGAGAAAGCCTGTAGCCGTGCGGCTGTAGTATCGTGCTGAATGCCTGCGCAATTTGGTCGGGTGTTTTGTCGCCGAACACACCGGTGATCTCAACACTGCGCGTGCGGAGTGTGGCCCGCACAGCCGACACGCCTTCAACATCCTTCAACTCACTTTCCGTGAGTATAACGCAGGCGGAGCAATGCATGCCATGAACAAAAAATTTATGGGTGTTCATAATCTTTTTGCTTTCAAGCGTAATGAATTGCTCACAACAGAAACACTGGAAAACGCCATAGCGAGCCCCGCAAATATAGGATTGAGCAACCATCCAAGAATCGGATAGAACGCCCC
>SBBP01000097.1 GCA_005239655.1 Candidatus Microgenomatus auricola
CATACACACGCTGGCCGGGTGAACTGATGCGACGGATTTCGCGAATGACTGGCTCCCGACTAATGTATTTCAATTCCAGTCGCAAGAACGGTCGCTGGTCCTCATCCATTTTTTCCACGGATACGATATACCCTTCGGATTTCAAAATTTCTGCCAGTTGATTTTTCAATTTCGAATACGGCAACACGATGTCTGGCTTCTTCACCAGTTGTGCGTTGCGGATTCGAGTGAGCATGTCTGCAATGGGGTCTGTCATAGGTGTGTTGTCATTACCAGCTGGCTTTTTGAATTCCAGGGACCTCGCCTTTATTCGCTAGCTCCCGAAAACAGATGCGGCAGAGATCGAAATCACGTATGTAGCCATGGTTACGACCGCACTTCCAGCAACGCCGAACGATACGCGTCGAAAATTTTGGCGTTCGTCGAGAGCGGCGGGATTTCACAATTTGAGATGTTTTCGCCATAGGTTATTTGGATTTCATTGTCTCTTTTTCAAATGGGAAGCCCAGAAGTTCCAGCAGTAATCGTCCCTGTTCATCGCTTTGTGCATTCGTCACAATGTTCACTTCCAGCCCAACAATCGTTTCCACTTCGTCGGATGAAATTTCTGGGAAGACAATGTGCTCACCAAAACCCAACGAGTAGTTGCCCTTCCCGTCAAATGCGTCCCGCGGCAAACCTCGAAAGTCACGAACACGCGGAAGAGCAACATTGACCAATTTATCCAGGAAGTCATACATGCGTGCTCCGCGCAGTGTCACCTTTGCGCCAACGACCATGCCTTTTTTGATCTTAAAGTTGGAAATCGATTTTTTTGCATTCGTTTTCACTGGCTGCTGACCGGTAATACGGGCGAGCACCCCAATGGCTTTTTCCGTATAGGCAGGGTCATGAATCGATTTGCTCAAACCAGTATTCAGCACCACCTTCTCAATACGAGGCAATGCATTGGTGTTGGCCTCACCAAGATTCTCTCTCAGCTTCGGTATCACGACTGTTCGATAGGTTGTGTACAAGCGGCTCATATTAGAAGGTTTCTTTACATTTTTTACACTGGCGACTCTTCACCGTATTGCCATTCTCACCAGTCGACAGGTGATATCCAACGCGCGTCGGTTTTTGACACTTCGGACAGATGAATGCGAGGTTTGCAACAGAAATCGGAGCAAAAAATTCCACACGCTGACCTTTTTCTCCTCGTTTCTGTGAACGCAGGTGTCGAATGGTGACATTCACACCGTCCACAACAACAGCGTTCAGTTGTGGCAGCGCTTGAGAGACCTTGCCGGTCTTCCCCGCGTTTTTTCCCCGCAAGACTTTCACCATGTCACCTGTTTTCAATTTCATTCGTGTCATCATAAGCGTTTAGAGAACCTCGGGGGCTAAAGAGGCGATTTTATTGTAGCCGGCAAGCTTCACTTCACGAGCAATCGGACCAAAAATACGTGTGCCGCGCGGTTCGCCATTCTTATCGATCAACACACACGCATTCTGACTAAAACGAATGTAGGTACCGTCAGGACGCCGGCGCTCTTTTGCCTGACGCACAATCACCGCTTGTGCCACTTCACCTTTTTTGACCATCCCGTGCGGCTGCGCTTGCTTCACGGCAACAACAATCGTGTCGCCCACATATCCGTAGCGGCGTTTGTATCCTTTCATGACCTGGATGACCTTCACTCGTTGTGCACCACTGTTATCGGCCACCAGTAATCGTGTTCCTTCTTGAATCATATGTTCAGGCGTTGGTTTCGTTCTGATAGATAACGCGCCAACGCTTCATCTTGCTGATCGGACGGCACTCGATAAATTCCACCGTTTCTCCGACGCCGTACTGTTCCTTTTCGTCATGCACATGAAAACGACGTGTCCGTGAATACGGCTTACCGTAGAGCGGATGGCGAATGGTACGTTCAACGGCAACAATAATCGTCTTCATGCCGGAATCGGAAACAACAGTGCCGGTGAAGCGGCGTTGAGGAATCGTTTTTGGTTGTGTTGATGGTGTGTTCATACGGTTGTTTTCTTCACCTGTGTGCGTTGTTTCAAAATCGTCTGAATGCGCGCAATATCATTTCGTGTCTTCCGCATCTGGCGCACATTTTTCAACTGCACATTCGCCAGCTGAAAACGCATCGTGCGGGTATCTGCGTTCAGGCGGTGCAGCAGTTCGTTCAATTCCGCATCTGATTTTTTGATAAGTTCATGCATTTCCATAGGCATCATTTTACGAGAAATCGAGTTTTCACCGGAAGCTTGTGCGCAGCCAGGCGGAGTGCTTCACGGGCGTCGGCTTCGGTCACACCATCAATTTCAAACATGATCGTTCCAGGTTTAACAATGGCAATGTAGTGATCCACAGCACCCTTCCCACCGCCCATACGAATTTCGCCACCCTTCAGTGTCACGGGCCGCTGTGGAAAGACACGCACCCAAATTTTCCCACCGCGTTGCACGAAGCGTGTCATCGCCCGGCGAGCGGCTTCGAGTTGACGCGCAGTCACCCAAGAACCTTCGAGCGACTTCAAACCGTATTCGCCAAATGCGAGATGTGCTTTCCGTGTGGCCGCCTGCGGATTCTTGTGAACCGGCATATTGTGCCACTTGCGATGTTTTACTTTCTTTGGAGTCAACATAGGCGTGTGATTTAAGCATCAACAGATTCCGCAACCTCTGGAATGTACTGTGCGTCTGCCTCCACATCAGCCTTCTTGCGCAAAATCTGCTTGTTCCCACCAGTTTGAATCTTGCGACGACGAAAAGACTCGGGGCGTTTCTTTTCGACGACCGGTTCAACAATCTCTTCGCCATCGAACACATCACCTTTGTAAATCCATACTTTAATTCCAATCACACCGTAGAGCGTCTGCGCAATACCACGAGTGTAATCGATATTTGCGCGAAGAGTATGCAGCGGAAGACGGCCTTGTGACAGTGTTTCGCGTCGAGCAATTTCGGCACCATTCAAGCGACCAGACACCTGCAATCGGCACCCTTTCGCACCAGAGCCCATGACCAACTCCATTGAACGCTTCAGTGCACGACGGAATGGAATGCGCTGTTCCAGTTGATCACGAATACTTTGAAAAATGAGCTCGGCATTCATCTCTGGATTCGGGACTTCCTGAATAGTGATATTCACCTTCATCTTCTGATGACCAAACAGTGTGCGCTTCACTTCCTTTTTGGCTTCTTCAATCAATGATCCGCCGCGCCCAATCACGACGCCCGGCTTCGACGTATGAATCGTAATATTCAATGAACCGCCTGATCGCTCTATCTCGACACGCGCAACACCACCATCTTTAAATTTCTTCCGAACCAATTTGCGCACTTGAACATCGGCTTGTAAATATGTCGGAAAATCATTTTTGGACGCAAACCAACGCGACGGAATTTGATAGGTCGTTGGGCGACGGAATACGCGTGGATTCACTTTTGATCCCATAGTTGTTATTACTTCTTCTTATCAACGGATTTTTCCTTCTGTGGCGCAATTTCATCCAAAACCACATGAATATGGCTGGTGCGTTTACGAATCGTCACTGCGCGCCCAAATGCACGCGCGCGAAAACGCTTCATCACAAATCCTCCGTCAGCATAAATCGTGCGAATTTTCAGGTTCTTCTTCTCCACCTTGGATTTATTCTGCGCATTTGCCGCTGCGGATTGTATCAATTTCAACACCGGTGTCGCCGCTTTCTTGTCCATGAAACGCAACAGCGACTCAGCTTTTTCAACAGGCAATCCGCGCACTTGATCCACAACCAAGCGAACCTTACGAGGAGCAATACGGACAGATTGTGCAGAGGCTTCAAAAGACATAGGGTTTTATTTTGCCGCAGGCGCTTCCTGGGCTTTCGTCACTGCAGCTTTTTCAGTCGCCGCTGCTGCAGCAGCCTGTTCCTTCGCCATCTTACCACCATGCCCACGGAACTTGCGGGTATGCGCGAACTCACCGAGTTTATGTCCAACCATATTTTCCACAACAAGCACGTCAATAAAATCTTTTCCGTTATGGACTTGGAATTTCATGCCGATCATTTCTGGAATAATGGTGGAGGAACGGGACCATGTTTTGATTGGGCCTTTCTTTCCGGATTGCACAGCGGCCTGCACC
>SBBP01000027.1 GCA_005239655.1 Candidatus Microgenomatus auricola
CGGTCACGCAATACCACTTCAGAAACATCACCTACACCCAAACCGTCAACCATGACATAGTCTGCCGGTAATATCTCGTTCGTAAGCCGCCCCTGTCCACCAGCAAACGTCATGACCTGACCGTTAGATGGAATGAAGATATGTTCTTCGTCCCATTCGAGCTCTCGTGCAACATTGGCGTTATCATGGAGCAGGTGGTGATTTCCCTCGATCGGAACGTAGTACTTCGGCTTCACCATGCGTAGCATTAATTTCAGATCTTCCTGCTGCGCATGACCGCCAGCGTGCACATCCATCATCTGGTAGTGCACCACTTTTGCACCCTGACGGAGCAACGTATCTTTCAACGACTGTACGGAACGTTCGTTGCCTGGAATCACGGACGAAGAGAAAATCACCATGTCTCCTTTTTCGATTTGGAAGAAGCGATGTTCTTTCGAGGCAATGCGCATCAGCGATGCCCCGCCTTCGCCCTGTGCTCCTGTACAGACGATCATCACTTTGTGTGGCGGCAACTTCAATGCATCTTGCGGAGAGATCAGGGTTTTTGAATTCACCGTCAAATACCCCAGGGCTTTTGCAATTTCCACATTCGTTTTCATCGAAAACCCTTCGAGCACAACGTAGCGCTCCAGCTCCTCCGCACTCCACAGCAACTGCTGCACACGGTTCAAGTTGGACGCAAACGTGCCGACGATGATTCGCCCCTCGGCCTGCTCCATAATATTCTGAATGGTCTTCCCAATGTATTTCTCGGACAGCTGTTGGCCGGGCTTGGAAGCGTTCGTGGAATCCGCCATCAACGCCAGCACACCTTCTTGGCCCATGCGTGTAAGTTTTGCAAAATCGGTAACTTGATCGCCAATCGGCGTGAGATCGAATTTGAAATCGCCGGTGTGCAATACGATCCCTTCGGGAGTGCGCACCACAATCGCGAGCGAATCTGGAACACTGTGGTTGATGCGAATGAATTCAACGATGAAATCGCCCAAACGCAGTTGTCCATCGATGTCCACTTCGCGCAAATCGAGTTTTGGCTTATCTGGAAAATCATCTTGGCGCTTGGCAATAATGCCCAACGTCAACCGCGCCGAGAAAATCGGTGGGTTGTGAAGCATCGGTGCAATATGCGGAATGCCGCCAATGTGATCGTAGTGCGCATGCGTGATGATAATGCCGCGCACATTACGCTCTTTTCCTTTCAAATAGGAAATGTTCGGAATGATGTAATCAATTCCCGGCATTTCCTCTTCAGGGAATTGCAAGCCACAGTCGATCAGAATGATATCGTTGCCGTACTCGACCATAGTCATATTGCGACCCACTTCCTCTACACCCCCCATCACCGCGACACGAAGGGTATTTGCGGTCGCACCACGCGGCTTTGCTCCAGGCTTGGCCATCAGTTGACCGGGCTGCGCCTGCATCGTTGGTGCTTTTTTCCAATTTTTGGAAATGTTCTGCACCGATCGGCGGTGCGGTCCGTGAAACTTGCGTTGCTGTTGTTGCCGCTGCTGCGGCTGCTGTTGACGACCGCCCTGAAACTTTCCGAGAGTCCTCTGTTGCTGTTGTTGTACCATCATAAAGAATTATTCTTCACACCACGACGGGCGCGAAGCGAATTAAATTGTTGAAGCAGTGATGTGCCGCGGGAGAGACTCGAACTCTCATGGATTGCTCCACACGAACCTGAATCGTGCGTGTCTACCAATTTCACCACCGCGGCATGATTACTTCGAAGAATGCCACAGAATAATTAATCTTTCAACTTGCGTTCTTTTTTGACATACCAGTGTGCGATGCCCGCAAAACGATCGGAGGGAACCGTAATGTACTGTTTGGAATTGACTCCGGCAATCTTGTCATGGATCGCGTACGTGTAAAGGGAGTTGTAGAGGAAGATCGCTGGCAACTCGTTGGCCAAGTTATTCTGAACATGCAAATATTTCAAACGACGCTCCTCTTCGTTGTTCGTTTTACGCGCTTCTTCCAGTAAATCATCAATTTCTCGGTCCCGGAAAATCGCCAGTGCTAAACCAGGATGCTCTTGCTGTGATGAGTGCCAAAATGGATACGGATCAGGATCGGTTCCAACAATTTCACCAAAGAGCAAGGCTTCGTATTTTCGAGATTTGATGACTTCCTGCTGAATATCTTCTGGACTATACACATCGACGTTCAACTTGACACCAATCGTACGCCAGCTGGATTGCAGTAACTCGAGTGTCTCCTGGTATTCCTCAACGTCCACTGTGGAAATTGTAAACTCCAGCGTACGACCGTCCTTTTCACGTGGCCGGTAGGGGTTTTCGGCAGTCACCGTTTGCTCAGACGTGACACCTTCAGGAAACTTCCAACCCGCTTCTTCGAGCAGTCGAATGCTTTCGTTGGTATTATACACATGTTTCTCGACTTCCGCATTGTGGCCAATGTAGCCCGGTAGGATGGGAGTGTAGATCGGCTCTCCCTGTCCCCCTAACACGGTTTCAATCATCGCTTCACGATTCACCGCGTGCGCCAGCGCCGTGCGTACCTTTGCATCCTGTAACACATCGCTCCGTTTCTGGTTGAAGAAAATTGCGGCGTACTGCGGTATACGCAACGAATGAAACTGCACGCCTGGATTCTTCTTCGTAATCTGCTCCACAGCATCTTGTGGGATAAAGCTTAACCCTTCCACCTTTTTGCTTGCCATTGCCTGAACCGCGCTCGTCATGTCTGGATAGAAGACAAACGTCACATCATCGATGTAGGGTGCATCTCCGTAATAACCATCAGCACGAGCGATGCGGAAGGATTTGATTGTTCCTGTTTTATCCTTGGTCAACGATTCAAAACGATATGGGCCAGAGCCAATCGGTTTGATATTCAACTCTGTTAACGCAACATTCTGTGGCGGCACATTGTACCAGAGGTGTTCCGGCAGAATGCCAAATGTGAGTGTGGAGAGGAATGGTGCGTAGGTTTCGGAGAGTGTTAACGAAAATGAATAGTCGTCGAGCTTCACGGCCTGCACGCCATTCAATGAAGAAAAAAGTGGGCTTTGGTAGAGCGGGTCTTGAATCGCACCGATCGTGTAGAGAATATCATCGACAGTCAATTTTTCACCGTCATGCCATTGAGCGTTGGAGCGCAAAAAGAAGGTATAGGTGAGCTGATCGTCAGAGATCACGTAGTTCGTCACCAGGTCTGGCTGGAGCTGCTGGTTGTCGTCATATCGAAACATGCTGGAAAACACCAGCTTGGCGATGTCTGAATCCACATCGGACAGTGGCGCAAGGATTGGATTGATGTACTGGGGCAGACCGACAACGCCCTCTGTGTAGCTTCCGCCGTACTGCGGGACCAACTCGGTTGAGCGATAGTACCACCGGCCTCCAAGCAGTGCGCTTGCAATCACGAGCACGCCGACGGACAGCCACAGCACTAATCGTAAACGCTGCCCTAACAGTCGCGGCAGATAGCGCATCTGCGCAAACGAAGGGACGCGGCGGCTGGCGACGGCTTGAAAGACAACCGGCTCCGTGTGTTTTGACTGCAATACTGCAGCAAGTGCAGAAAAATATTTCATGAATAGGCGAATGAGAACATACAAAAACGCATGTGTGTGGTTCGATCGCGATTTTTACGCGACGAACATCTGTGCGATGGCCAGTCCTAAAAAGAGAGTGGCCAAAACGATCGAAATGGTGAAGAGGGTTTTTTCAGCGCCACGGCGAGTCACCGCAACTGTATCACTACCGCCAAAGGCACTACCCAGTCCTTCGCCGCGCTGTTGTAAAAGAATGCTTGCAATCAAGAGAATGCTTACAACGATCTGTGCAATATTGAGTGTCAATTCCATAAACCACGAGATAGATTACCACCGCAGAAGCATTCTGTCAACTGCCTGAATCCGATCCGTATTCAGGAGAAACAAAAAATGCGCTAAGAATAGCGCATTTTTTTATCGTTCTCTATTCAACAATCACTGTTCCGGTCATGTCGGCGTGAATCCCACACGAATATGTATAGGTCCCCGCTTCATCAAAGGTGTGCGAATACGACTCGCCTTCTGCTAAATTGCCACCCGCTTCTTCACCGTCGATTGCAACGGAGTGTGTTGTGGCATCCAAGTTGGTCCACACCACAGTCGCGCCGACATCAACGGTCACCTCATTGGGACTAAAGGAAGAGCTTTCGATGTCAACCTCTTCAGTATCCCCGCCTTCGTCGCTACCACTTTCGTCGTCATCGTCGACACCGTCATTATCCTCATCGAATTCTTGACCTTCCTCTTCATCCTCGTCATCGATACCGTCTCCATCATCATCGGCATCGTCAACATCATCCTCGCCATCGTTGTCATGGTCCCATTCATTACCCTCTTCTTCAGCATCATCAACGATACCATCGTCATCATCATCGATATCGTCTACATCATCATCACCATCGTTATCATGGTCCCATTCATCACCCTCTTCTTCATCCTCGTCGTCAACACCGTCTTCGTCGTCATCGGCGTCGTCAACATCATCCTCGCCATCGTTGTCATGGTCCCATTCATTACCCTCTTCTTCATCCTCATCTTCTATGCCATCGTCATCATCATCGTCATCGGCCTTGTCTGTCTCGTCGTCGTTGTCGTGATTATGCCCACCTTTACATGAAGCTTCATCATAATCTCCGATGCCGTCTTCATCGTCATCGAGGTCCTTTTTATCTTTTTGCTCGTCATTATCGTGGTTGCGGCGATCAACAACGGCTTCGCTTCCGTCAATCCAGCCATCATTATCATCGTCGACATCCTGACCATCCTTCAATTGGTCATTATCGTGGTTGCGGCGAAACTTCCCACGTTCGACTTCATCTGGAATACCGTCCGTATCACGGTCGTATTTCGGTTCCGTTAAATGATTTTCATCCACATCGAGCACTCCATCGTTGTCGCCGTCAAACTCCGCACCTTCATCTTCTTCATCGTCGGAGATGCCATCGTCATCGTCGTCGGAGTCTGCCTTATCGCGATAGCGGTCGTTGTCGTGATCATAGCGATAGACTCCTCTCTCAACACAGTCCAAGAAACTATCGTTGTCGTCGTCGGCATCTTCGGCATCATCGAGACCATCGTTGTCGTGGTCTTCTGGCATGCTGTCTTCAGAGTCGACAACACCATCTTTATCACTGTCTGTGCTGCTGGCAGTCGCGATTCCGGCTGTGGAAGCCCACAAAACCAGTGTGAGCACAAGGCCGGTAATCAAAAAACCAAAACCCAGTTGCACAGGTCGCATCATACGTATGTTCATACGCGTTGCATTTTTTTATTTTATTAGTCGAACCTTAGGCTGAATAGTATAACATACAACCCAACTTTGGTACAATGGTCCTCATGATCAGGCAAGCGCATACAGTTATCCCCAGAGTCACCGCAGTGATATATGCTCTGTCTTGGGTAGGTTACACCATATGGACAGGGGTAAAATCAATGGAAGGACATGATTTTTACCCTCCATGGGTGTTTTTCCTCTCCGCAGTGCTCTTTGCTCTCTATGCCGCTACACTGTGGAATGCACCTCTACTCACACGGTGGGATATCGGCATTGGAGTGTTCATTCTCTTGCTTGCGTGTGTAGGTCGACCAACCACATCAGTCGATTTCATGCACTTTCTCTTCGACGGTCATCTCTGGAGCGCGCTACACCTCTCGCCATACGCTGTTCTGCCTGTTGACCTTCCTCCAACAGTGTACTCCTCGCCGTTTTTGCACGTCTGGTGGGCAGCAAAACTGAGTCCGTACGGACCGTTGTGGCAATTGGCGATGGCCATCATCAATATTCTGTCGACGGATACGCTGCTGTTGGGCATTGCTCTTCTGAAACTACTCAACCTGGTTGGGCTGTTGATCACGGCCAAACTGCTCTGGTTGATGACACGCCACCGCGGAGTGGTGATGGCGTTTGTCCTCAATCCCATTGTCCTGACCCATACCCTGCATACGCCGCACGCTGACCTATGGATCGCCACGGCCGTGCTCTACGCGATTCACCAACGTCACCACTGGTCGTCGCTCGTGTCCGTTGTCGCCGGTGTCATGGTGAAAATTCATGGAGTACTGTTTTTGCCGTTTTTCGTGCGCACGCAACTGTGGAAAAAACTCCTTGGTAGCGCAATCGTGATTGTCGCCGTCGTTGGAGCGCTGCAACTCATCGCCCCCTTTTCCGTAATGGAAATGTTGCAGGCGAGTCTCTGGGGCAGCAGCAGCCCGTCCAACAATGCCTCGCTCATCTACTATCTCTTACCACGAAGTCTCTCGGCATCAACAGTGTTTATTGTTTCGCTGTTTTGTAGCACGGTCATCTACGGCACAATCCTCGTCCTCTGGTACACCAAACGAATTTCACTCCTGGCTGCGCTGATCGCAACATCAACGATTGTGCCACTGTTGCTGACGGGATTGATCTATCCGTGGCACTGGTTAGTCACACTCACGTTGGCGTACTGCATCAACACAACCATTCGGCCGTGGGTGGTTGTTGCGGTCACGCTTGGAGGGGCCGTGGGGCCGCTTCCCGCACCAGCAGTGATCGCTGTTGTCCTTGGGATGCTCGCAACATATCGATACCTCCGACCTCGTTTCGCTCATGTGGTACAATACGCGGACTATGCCACGCACTCCAACACGCAAGACGAACCACACCATCACCGTCGGTGAACGCATTCTCGACGAACTCAACCCACAACAACGCAGCGCCGCAGAAACCACCGAGGGTCCGGTGCTCATTTTGGCTGGAGCGGGTTCAGGAAAAACCAAAACACTGATTCACCGTATTGCGTACATGATTGGCGCGCGCGAAGTCGCACCCTGGAATATTCTTGCGGTCACCTTTACAAACAAAGCCAGCCGCAACATGCAAGAACGAATGGCGAAACTCCTCGGCGAGAATATGCCGCATCAGCCAATGATGGGAACATTCCATTCCGTTTGCTCACGATTGTTGCGCAAGGAGATTGGCGTGTTCGGATTCCAAACGAATTTTGTCATTTTTGGTGCGGACGACCAGCTAACACTCGTCAAAAAAATTCTCAAAGATTTGAACTACGACACCAAGCAGATTGCGGCGCAGGCTGTGCATGGCCGCATTTCGACTGCCAAAAATCTTCTGCTGAACCCCGATGACTACAGCCAAACCGTCGATGACATGATCAGTGAAATCACCGCGCGAGTCTACCCGCTCTATCAAGACGAACTGCGCAAACACAACGCATTGGACTTTGATGATCTCATCATGAAAACCGTCGAACTCTTTCAACACTATCCCGAGATCCTCAAAAAATATCAGGATCTGTGGAAGTACATCGTCGTTGATGAATATCAAGATACCAATCTCGCACAGTACACGCTGGTGACGCTACTCGCCGCAGAACATCGCAATCTCTGTGTCGTGGGAGATGATGCACAATCCGTGTACTCATGGAGACAGGCTGACATCCGCAACATCCTGAACTTTGAAAAGGATTATCCTGAGGCAAAAATCATTCTACTTGAGCAGAACTACCGCTCCACGCAAACCATACTCGATGCCTCAAACGCCGTCATCGCAAAAAACAAAAATCAAAAAAAGAAAAAACTGTGGACCGAAAATTCCACCGGCACACCGATTGGTATTGCTGAAGTGGCAAACGAAGAAGTGGAGGGCGAAACCATTGTCCGTATCATGGTCGACGCCCTTGACCGGACACCACCAACCGTGGACGGCATTGTCTATGACAACAGTGAAGCACAACACGAATACACCGAAGACCCAATCCACGAACGAGAGACCATTCTCGAACGTGTCATGCGTTCTCGCATGATGAAGGAACATCACGCCAACGAACAACTGCGGTCACACGTTGCCAGCAAGAAACGCGACATCGACTATTCCCGTTTCGTCATTCTCTACCGCACCAACGCACAATCACGCGCTCTGGAGGAAGCTTGTCTCAACTACGGTATTCCATACACCATCATTGGCGGATTACGGTTTTACGAACGCCGCGAAATCCGTGACATCCTCGCGTACATTCGCGTCATCTTCAACCCTCACGACTGGGTGTCACTCGAACGCATTGTGAACGTGCCTGTGCGCGGCATTGGACGTACGACCTGGCTGAAGATTGAACGCTTTGCACGAGAACACAACTGGAACGTACTGGACGTGGCACATCAGGACATCCCTGGTGTGCAGCCTGCTCGACTCAAATCCTTCTACGAATTTGCAAGCACACTACAGCACCTCCATGATGAGATGCGCACACTCAACCCAACAGAATTTGTCGACGTTCTGCTCAAAGACATTGGCTACCGTGCATACCTCCAGACGATCAGTGAAACTCGTGAAGAAGCCGACTCGCGATGGGAAAACATTCAGGAGTTAAAAACTGTCACGCAAAAATTCAACACCCTCACCGGCGAGGAGGGCATCCACGCATTCCTTGAGGATGTTGCACTCGTCATGGACCAAGATGATGTCGATGAGAATCAGCGCGCCGTAAAAATGATGACCATTCACGCGGCAAAAGGCCTGGAGTTCCCCGTAGTCTTCATTGTTGGGTTAGAAGAAGGGCTGTTCCCGCATGCCCAATCACTCATGGACCCCAAACAAATGGAAGAGGAGCGGCGGTTGTGCTACGTTGCGCTGACTCGTGCACAAGAACGATTGTACTTACTCTACGCCAGTCAACGCATGCGATACGGATCGGTACAAGTCAATCCGCCATCACGATTCATTGAAGACATCCCGAAAAAATTACTCACGTGGCTGTAGTGTAGGGCTTGCACCATCCGGACAAAGCCGTGTATACTGCGAGCGTATCGTGAGGAACTATGGCAACACAAACAGAACGCGCGGACAGCGCAAAAAAACCAGTTCGGAAAACCACAACCAAAAAACGTCTAGCAGCTCGTCGTCCAGCGAAAAGATCGAATAGTCGGAGTACAAAAACACTTACTCCGAAAGCAGTGGCACCATCACTCTCCGCTCCAGTCGCAACGGGATTCTATCCAGCGCCACAGTACACGCGTTGGACACTGGTCATGATCGGTGAATTCTACCTCGTCAGCATTCTCCTTGCGTTGGTGTTGTTAGGCATAGTCTACTGGGTGACTGCGATGACCAACGTCTGGAGCACGTTGGCGGCGCTCTCTTAACAACGGTGCATGAATGAAGCCCAGAATCAATTTGCAAACGATGTCGCACGGCTTGCGGAAGCAACGCTTGGTCTTACGCCAAACACTGCCCAGTTTCATGCCTACGACGAACATCAGCAGCCCGTACCCGAACCCCTGACCGCTGCGCAGTATGCCGAATCATTGATCAACACCAACAGTCGACGGCCGCAAGATGAACTGAAACTACTGGCGAAACGGTACCGCGATGCGTTCACCACGCAACGCACTGCTGTTGGTATTACCGCAGGCCAACTCGCACATCTGTTCATTGCTGCGGAAGTGCTGGAGTGGTTAGTCGAAAAGCAACCGACTGCCACTGCTACTCCCTTGCCATCATCTCCAAAGCCGTCTGCAACGCCGCAACCGAAGTCTGCGCCGAACAACGCACCGTCGATGACCGTCGAACCGCAACACGATCTTGAAGAGCTGCACAAACAATTACTGGCGGAATTCGGACTCGCTGACACGAGCAACACAATAGAGAGCGCACAGTTGCAGCAGATGATTCAGGATCGCCTGAAGGCCATCATAACGGAACTCGACGCCCAGCTGAGTGCTGGGGCCATCATCGAAAGTGAACGAGATGCCAAGCTGCAGCAGGAGCGTCGAAACCTGGAACGGCGCGCGATTGAACTGCAATCGATTGAAGCACGTTTACAGATGCAGCAGCCACGGACATCTTCAGCTCCGCAACACAGTACACAAAAACCAACTGAAGCGATCGAAACACTCCGTCGACAGGAACACGATGTCCTCGCCGGGATGAACGTCATGGAAAAATTACTCGACACCGTTGGATTACCGCCTAAAGAATTGAAACACATTCGACACCAACTGACCGCCGTCGAAGAGTTGATGAAGGATATTGAAGAAGAAACGCGTTAGACCAAATTTTTGAGATGCCGTCGGCGGTAAAACCCGATCGCAAAACGATGAGCCTCATCGCGCATGTGTTGAATGAGGTGGAGGCCTGCGGACTCGTGCGGCAAGCGGATCGGTTCGGATTTCCCCGGCACAAAAATTTCCTCTTCCTGTTTGGCAAGTGAAATAACGGGGATATCGCAATGCATGACGTTGAGAACTGATCTCACGCTACTCAGCTGCCCCTTGCCTCCATCAATCACAATCACATCTGGTCGCGGCCACGGGTCACCCTTGCGAGAGCGTTCAGGGAGATGGCTCAAGCGGCGTTCTAACACTTCTTTCAACGACGCAAAATCGTTCGAGCCCTGCACGGTTTTGATTTTGAACTTGCGATACTCCGTCGGCCTTGGTTCTCCGTCAACAAACACAACCATCGAACCCACGGTGTACTTTCCTTGAAAGTGGGAAATGTCGTACGTTTCGATGCGGTGGAGTGTTCGTGGATCGATACCGATCGCGTTGCCAAGTTCCTGTACGCCGAACAGACTGCGCTGTTCACGTTCCTCAATCGCATGCTGCTGTTGCTCGAGCGCCTGCACAGCATTCGTGACACCCATTTCTAACAGTTTTCGATTTTTTCCACGACGGACTTCCGTATTCAAATAGATGCGTCGTGGTTTTTGAACACCTCCGGCATAGTACTGATCACGAAACGCGGACAGCACTTCATGATCGGTCTGACCGCTGACGTGTTTTAAGAAAAAAACTTCCTGGTGGAGGAGCACACCTTTGCGCACGATGAACACATTCACACCAGCAACATTGCCCAAACGCGCGAGTGACAAAAAGTCAGCATGCTCGCGTTTGGTCGATACGACTTTCTGGTCCACCATCAATTGTTGTATCGATTGCCATTGATCTCGAAGCACAGCAGCTCGTTCAAACTGCTCTTTTCGTGCCTCCTCTTCCATTTGTACCCGCACACTGCGTTCGATCCCCTCATAATCGCCCGCAAAAAATCGTTCAATCTGTTTGAAGACCCGTTGATACTCTTCTGGTGTGATGGCGCGTGCGCACGGGCCGAGGCACCGACCCAAATGGTAGTCCAGGCACGGTCGTTTTGGGTAGAGAATCTGTCCGTTGCGCATGGTCGGCGGCGTC
>SBBP01000154.1 GCA_005239655.1 Candidatus Microgenomatus auricola
GACGATATGTCAGATTCGATTCTGGATAAAGTCCTTTCAAGCAAAGAAGATCAAGAAAAACAGGAGTTTCAACCACTTGAGGTACTCAACGCACTCTTGAAGACACTTTCATCGAAAGAAGCTGATGTTCTTCGTCGTCGCTACGGTTTGGACGAATCAGGAAAGGAAACGCTAGAAATGATCGGAGCGTTTTATCACGTCACACGTGAACGCATTCGCCAAATCGAAAATCTGTCAATCGAAAAGATGCGCGCTTCCGCGGTATTTGTCGACATCATGCGCCCAGTGGAGCATCTCGTCGTGACTCTCCTCAATCACCACGGTGGAGTCATGACTGAAGAGATGTTGTTCGAGTCTCTACTTTCCGTTCATCGTGATCAGTCATCCTACCGCCAGGCACTCACGTTTATTCTTGGAGAGTTAATGAGTGATAAACTCGATGCTGTGCAGAAATCAAAAAAGTATGTCAATGGGTGGAAACTCAAACTCACCTCAATGGAGTTTGTTGATGCCGCGATTGATGAACTGGAGCAAGAAATTCGCAGAGTCGACAAGCCACAGTCGTTTGCTGATCTCTTTGCGCAGTTCCAGAAAACAGAATTTTATACGCAGAACGATCAAAAACTCACAGAGGATGCGGTGCTCTCATACCTCGACATCTCCGTGAAACTGGCACGCAATCCGTTTGATGAATACGGCCTTGCGGAGTGGGGATCAGTGGCCCCAAAGCGCATGAACGATCGTGTCTACCTGGTGTTGAAGAAAGAAGGGAAGCCGATGCACTTTGAGGAAATTGCTAAACGGATTTCAAAGGTATTTAGAAAACGTGCCTACCCACCAACCGTACATAACGAGCTGATTTTGAACAACGAATACGTCTTGGTTGGACGTGGAATTTACGCATTGCGTGAGTGGGGATACAAGGAAGGGGTCGTCTCTGATGTGCTCATTGATGTATTGCAACGCGCCGGGCGGCCGATGGCGCGCGGTGAATTGGTGGATGCGGTGTTGAAGCAGCGCATGGTGAAAAAGAATACGATTCTGTTGGCCCTTGCGGATAAGCGGAATTTTCAGAAAACGAAAGACGGCACCTATATCCGTGCGCCAGGTGGAGGTGCAACAACCGCTGACGATGCGTCGACCGCACCGACGACTCCATCATAAAAAACGTTCGTGCAGGAGGACAACACACAAATACAATGCCACAGTTTATCATCGATTTTATAGCTGAATCCGGAGGGAACCCGTTTCAAGTATTTATTGTGATACTCCAAAATGGTGGGTTGGTGATTTTTTTTCCACTCTTGGTGTGGATGTGTTGGAAAGGCTGGCATATCTGGATTCAGGAAAAGTACATCCACAAGAAAAAATACGTCCTGTTGGCGATTGATGTTCCAAAGCTTACTGAGCAGAACATGAAGGCGATCGAGCAGATTATCACCGCAATGCACGGCGTCCATTTTTCGCCAAACAAAAAAGAAGCCCATTGGATTGGTGTGGTACAGGATCGATTCTCCCTTGAAATCGTCAGTATTGACGGCTATATCCAGTATTTTGTGCGTTGTGATAACTACAATGCTGAACTGGTGAAAGGGGCCATTTTTGCTCAATACCCAGATGCCGAAATTATCGAGGTCGAAGACTACGTGACAAACGTTCCGACGAAATTCCCGAACGAAACACACGACATGTGGGGGTGCGAGTTTATCCTCGCGAAGACAGGAGCATTTCCGATTAAAACCTATGAGCACTTCGAACATTCTCTTTCTGGAGTGTTCGCCGATCCCGTCGCAGCCATTTTGGAAGCGATGAGCCGCATCTATCCTGGCGAACACGTATGGTTGCAGATTGTGATCACCCCTGAAGGGCATCACTGGCAGGAGCATGCACAACATGACGTGGATAAAGTCGCCGGTAAGCCCGAACATGCCACACGAAACATACTCGACCGGATACTCGATGCACCATTGGCGATCGTCGGAGCGATTTTGGATCAAATTTTTCCGAATGAGGCGGCTCCGCAGGGTCCAACTCAAGAAGAGAAGAGCAATTTCATGGCACTGACAACCGGTGAAAAAATTGTGGTCGAGGAAATGCAAAAGAAGTTGGCACGACTAGTCTTTGAAACAAAGTTTCGTTTTATCTATTTGGGTCCAAAAGGGCAGTTGAATGTCTACCGAGTTGGCGGGCCAATTTTTGGAGCCGTGAAGCAGTTCAATGCAATGGATTTGAACTCATTTACTGTGGGGGGACTTTCCGTTACCAGTGGGCCAACGTACTATATGGTGCAGCGTCGGTTGAATCGCCGAAAGTCATTCCTCATGCATGCCTACAAACATCGCTCTAATGAAGAAGGGGAAGCGCCGTACATTATGTCCACAGCTGAAATTGCAACGATCTTTCACTTTCCAAGCGAAATGGTGCGTGCTCCGCTGGTGTCCAAAACCGAATCGAAGAAAGCCGAGCCGCCAGCCCGTTTACCGTTGGAGAATTCTCCGTTTGTCACACTACGACGCACGCCGGTAGCGGAGCCAGCTCCTGTGGTGACTGAGCCCGTTGCGGTGTCTGGAGCATCATTGCATTCCATGCCTGGTTTGCCTCCAGGCGTTCGTCCCGTCAGGCAGTCGGAAGAACCAAGTGCGACTGCACAGGCGTACGCATTTGTTCCACCTCCTCCGCCACCACCCGCTGCAGTCGAAATGCCGCAACCACTGAGTAGCAAGGGTGCCGCTCCACCAAACCTTCCATTCGCTTGATTTCCCACTATGGATCCTCAATCAACACAACCACAACCTGCGCAGCAACCGCAGCCGCACACCCCACCACCACACGAGGTGACCTTTTTTGCGCAAACGAATTTCCGCAACGAAAATCGTCGATTTGGAATCAAGTTGGATGACCGCCGTCGACACATGTACGTGATCGGAAAAACC
>SBBP01000022.1 GCA_005239655.1 Candidatus Microgenomatus auricola
ACACAACATCTGCTGCAACAGAACTGCGCTGTCACCGCAGCCGACGTGTCAAAAAAATTTTTACAAATGGTGCACGATCGTTTTTCGAAACAGGGTGAGTTGCACACGATGCAACTCAATGGCGTTGACTTGCAACCTATTCCAGACAACCACTTTGATCTTGCCGCAACCTATTCGGTATTACATCATATCCCTGATTACCTCGCCACGGTGCGAGAGTTAGTGCGTGTCGTAAAGCCGGGAGGGATTATTTACATCGACCATGAGCACAGCGATGCCTACTGGTCAGATTCTCCGGTCTACGCTGAATTTATCTCCACGGTCAAACCACCGTACACAAAAAACTGGAAGCGCTTCTTTCGTTTGCAGAACTACGCTCTGCGTTTTCATCGGTTCTTCGATCCACGCTACATGCCAGAAGGGGACATCCATGTCTTTCCGGATGATCACATCGAATGGGAGAAAATTATTGCGACACTCCGCGACACCAATTGCGAGGTGATTGAACATCGAAACTATCTTGTCTATCAGCGTGGCTATAGCGAAGAAATCTATGCACGTTATCAGGACCGCTGCACGGATATGGCTGTCGTGATTGCTAGAAAAGGCTAAAATTAGCATCAAAAATGCACAAAAGCATTTATCGTCCAGCGTAGAGGTTGACAAACTCCAAAAACTCAGGTATAGTACTTTGTTCTAAAAAATTGAAATTTGGAGGATATAATGACAAGCCCACACAAAGCAAAATACCCGGTCGATGCTGTTATCGGCATCACCTACAACTGCAACTCACGTTGTGTGATGTGCGACATTTGGAAAATGGAGCCGCACGAGCTGATGAAGGTTGACGACTTCAAGCGCCTTCCAACAACACTGCGTGACGTGAATATTTCTGGCGGTGAACCGTTCTTGCACAAAGATATTGTTGCGATTGTTCGAACAGTCCGCGAGCGTTTGCCCAAAGCGCGCATTGTGATTTCCTCAAACGGCTTCTCCACAAAACTCATCGAAACACGCATCACCGAGATTTTGAAATACGTCCCGGATGTTCGTGTTGGTATTTCGATTGACGGTATGCAAGAGATGCACGACAAAATTCGTGGCATTCCGAACGGATTTAATAAGTGCATGGACACCGTTGATATGCTCAAACGTGTCGGCGTCAAAAACATTCGTCTTGCGTTTACGATTACCACGGTGAACGTCGACCACTTCTCAAAAGTGTATGACCTCGCACGTCAAAAAGGGGTGCAGTTTACCTGTGCATTTGCGCAAAGTTCTGATTTCTATTTTGGTGCGAAGCAGAATTATGAGAATCCAGATCCAAAACTGCTCAAAGACGGATTTCGTTATGTGATCGCCCGTGAACTCAAAAGCATGAGTCCGAAGCGCTGGGTCCGTGCCTTCTTTGCCAATGGTTTGTACCGATTTGCAACAACCAGCACACAGCCGTTGTCGTCTCGACCAGGTTCAGATTTTTTCTACCTTGATCCGAATGGCATCATCTATCCGTCTGTGGTGCATTACTACAAGATGGGTGATTTTAAAACCACGGAGTTTGATACCCTGTGGAACTCTGATGAAGCGAACAGTGCACGTGAAAAAGTGACTTCTGGTGCGAAACAGTATTGGATGATTTGTACTGCGCGTTCAGCGATTCGCCGTCATCCTCTTGCGGTTGCGCAGTGGTTTGTGAAGAGCAAACTGTTCCCATCAACGATTCTGGCGTAATGTTGCCGCATGTCGTTTTCATTTGGACAACTGCGCGATGATCTGCTGAGCTCACCCCGTGCACGGAATGTCGTCATTGTGCTGTTTCTCCTCTGGGCAGTTGGAGTCTCCTTCCTGCTGGTGACTGAGCCACTCGGGGTGTTTGTTGCACTGCCGCTGACTGTTGTCGTGCTGATTTGCGCAGTGTATCCTCAGATTTCCATCGCTCTGATTGCATTGAGCTTTCCATTCATTCACGTCGAGGCACGGTATGGTGAGTGGAATGTGCCTATTGTCGACGTTATTGGCATGGTCGCATTGCTTGGGGCATTTCTGCGTCTTATTGTTGCTGTTGCTCGACAGCACCATCGGACCCGCACGATTCGATTGCCTGGGATCTGGCCCTTTATTGCGTTCATCGTGGCCGCGGCTATTTCTGTGACGAATTCCTGGGATCCTGCGGCGAGCATGAAATATCTCTTTCGGCCAATCATCTTTTTTTATGTGACGTACGTACTGCTCGTCGTCAATTCGATCACAACCAAGCGGTTACTCCTGCAGGTGTTGTGGATTTTGTTTGGAGTCGGCATCGTTATTGCGCTCTACGGATGGGTTGGGTTGTTTGTTGCAGACTTTCCGTCGTTACTTGAGCGGCGTGTTGTTCCTTTCCCCCTGTTCGGAACCTATCCGCTGGGTGCGAATCATAATCTCATTGCCGATGTCATGGTCACGACTGTGCCCGTCGGATATTTTTTGTTGTCACAAGCTCGCACATCTCTGCAGAAACGGTCAATTTTCCTTGGAACAGTGTGGATTTTAGGTGCAGCGCTGCTGACATTCTCTCGCTCCGCATGGCTGGCACTGTGCGCGGAGTTAGTGCTGTTATTCGCGCTGTACTATCGACGGAATATCCGTTTCATGTTGCGTTACATTGTGATTGCATCCCTGGTGGTTCTTCCGTTTGTGGGGTACATGGTTGTGTTTTCGAGTCAGGAAGTCGTGACCACGTCAACAGAAAATCGGCGCATCTTGAGTGACATTGGCCAGGAGATGGCACAGGAGCATCCGCTCTTCGGAGCAGGAGCAGGAACGTTCATCTCGTTTGTAGAGCGCAATAATGTGTATATGCAGGAGTACGGCGCGCCACTCGATGCTCACGGATTTGTAATGAAAGTGCAGAGTGAAATTGGAATTGTTGGTCTTGTTTCGTTTGTTGCATTGCTTGCAAGCGTGTTATGGATCATCTATCGTGCGTATGCACGGTCGGTTCCGCCGTTTTACAATGCGCTTTGTATTTCGATGTTGATGATGGCTGCAGGAAGTATTTTCTTTCAACTTTTTCAGACATCCTATTTCATTTCAAAGCTGTGGTTCCCGTTGGGAGTGGCGCTTGCCGCTGCCTATCAATCTGAGTTTCGACGTGTGAATCCCTCCACATGAAAAAAATTATTCACATCATTGATGGTTTAGGTATTGGCGGTGCGGAGCGTGTCGTGTTGGACTTGGCAAGTCGAATCGATCGCACTGAATACGCAGTAGAAGTGGTTTGGCTCGCACCGCAATTCAGCGACCTGCGACCAGAATTTGAGAAACGCGGTGTGAAGTGCACGTGCATTCCAAAGCGAACAAAATTGGGTTGGCAGCTGTATCGAGACCTTTCACGTTTTTTGACAGAACAGCAGCCGGATATTGTCCACACACATTTGTTCGCTGCAGACGTGTGGGGAGCACTTGCTGCTACACGTGCTCGGGTGCCGCGTCTCATCTCGACAGAGCACAACATCAATCGGAACGAAAGCTGGCTCAAGCATCGCATCAAAGCGATTGTGCGCAAACGGACACATGACGATATCATTGCTGTTTCCGAAGCCGTGAAACAGTCTGTGATCGATGATTGTGGGCCGTCAATTGCAGCTCGGTTGAAGGTCATCCCGAATGGAATCGACGTCGATCGTTTTTTGCATAGTCGCCAGCAAAGTCACACGCCAACCGTGTTGACTGTGGTTGGACGGCTAGAACAACAGAAAGGACACCTGGATTTATTGCGTTCATTGCGATTTGTCCGAAAGCCGTACGTGCTGCGTATCGTTGGTGATGGTGCACTGCGTGACGTGATCATGCGTCGTGCAGAGGCGCTTGGTGTTGTGGATCACATCCGCATGGAGAAAGCACGCACAGACATCGAGCAGGTGTATTGGACCAGTGACATCGTCATCGTGCCGTCGCTCTGGGAAGGATTTGGGATCGTGGGCATTGAAGCGCTGGCCAGTGGCTGTGCAGTCATTGCGTCGGACGTGGATGGCTTAGCAGAAGTGATCACTGACGGAGTGAACGGACGACTCGTAGCGATGGAAGATCCACAGGTTGTGGCGCAGGCGATTGATCAGTTGATTGCGGATGCTTCACTTCGTATGCGTTTTTCTGAAGCAGGGCAGGCGATGGTGCGTGATCAGTACACTGTCGCACGCATGGTCGAGCGGTACACCGCATGTTATGCTGGAGCTGTATGAAGATCCTGCAGATCAATAAGTTTTTCTATCCAAATGGAGGCTCCGAAACCTATTTTTTTGCATTGAGTCGTGCATTAGAAGAAGCCGGTCACGAGGTGGTGCATTTTTCGATGAAGGACCAACGCAACCTGCCGTCCCCATACGCAGACTATTTTGTTGACCATATCGATTTTCGCAGTGAAAAAACACTGCGCAAAGGGTTGAGTTACATTTCTTCGCACGAGGCTGCTCAGAAAGTGGCGCGTTTGGTGCGCGACACCAAACCCGATATTGCACACGTGCATAACATTGCGCATCAATTGACTCCAACAATTCTCACGACACTGCAATCACTCAGTGTGCCAGTGGTGCAGACGCTGCACGACTACCAGCTGATCTGCCCAAACTATCAACTCTACACACAAAACGAGACCTGTGAACGTTGCATGCGTCACCGCTATTGGAATGCCGTCACCCATCGTTGCGTGCAAGACTCTGTTGTGGCTTCAGCACTCGCAGCGCTCGAAATGACCTATCACAATGTGTTGAAGCACAGTTATGAGCGTGGTGTGCAGCAGTTCATTGCCCCATCAAAATTTTTGTTCGAAAAATTACAGCAGTGGGGATGGAAGGCTGAGCAGGTGACGCATCTTCCGCATTTTGCTCAGAAAGCTCGACGAAACGATCTGACAAAAAAACGACAAATCACCTTTATTGGTCGACTGACAGATGAAAAAGGTGCGCACATTCTCCTTGAAGCTGCACGTCACTTTCGTGATGTCGAATTTGTATTTGCTGGAGAAGGGGAGCAACGTGCACGTCTCGAACAGATAATCAATACAGAGCGGCTGGAGCACTGCCGCCTGATTGGTTTCACTGCACCAGAGGCGCTCGATCGACTGGTTCAAGAATCCATGGCCGTCGTTGTGCCGTCACTGTGGTATGAGAATGCGCCGATGGTCGTGTATGAAGCCCTTGCGCTTGGAACGCCGGTCATTGCATCAGCACACGGCGGTTTGCCGGAGTTGATCAACCACGGAACAAACGGCTGGACATTTCCACCAGGTGATAGCCGAGCGCTTGCCGATTGCATACAGCAGGCACTCATCAGTCCGCCTCTACACATTCCAGAAAATCAGTATGCAAAAGAGAGTCATCTTGCAACGTTGCTTTCCATCTATGAGTCCGTTCTCACAAAAAAATAAGCTGATTCGGATGAGCGGACGAATCGCGTGTACGATTGTGGCATCGTTTGTATTGATCGTGTTGCGGGTATTGCCTGTAGAAGCATCTCACCGTCCCGAGCAAGCGCCAAAGATTGTGAATTGGTACTACGATTGGAGTTTGGATACCGACGAAGAAGCAGAAGAGTTAGCCGAATGGGATGTGCTCATTCTCGACATCGAAAATGAATACTATTCGCGAGACCGGATGAAGATGATCAAGCGCTTGAATCCGGACATCACACTTCTTGCCTATATTTCCCCGGTCGATATTCGGCCGGACGCGGCATCACTCGACTCCGGAACCGCACGAAACTATATCGGTGAGCAGTTGCAGGAAAACCCCGAATGGATCTTGAAATTGGCATCAGGAGAAAAGGCTCGTTGGTGGGCTGACTTCGACATTATGAACATCACGAGCGCTGGAGTGAACAGCGAAGGAGAGACATTCAACAACTATTTTTCAGAGTTCATTCGTGATGCGGTCGTGAAAGATCCCATTTGGGATGGTGTATTTTACGACAACTTGTGGGAGAACGTCTCGTTTGTGAGTGAACACATCGATCTCGATAACAGCGGAGAAGCCGAGAGCGTTTCGGAAATGAACACGGAATGGAGAAAAGGGATCACGAAACTCCTCAAAAAAACAAGACGGTATGCAAAAAAACATCGAACGGCTTTTCTGGTGACGGGCAATGGTGGAACGCGGTACTATCGTCACGTAAATGGCATTGGGTTTGAACACTTCCCGAACACGGTGTACGGAGAGTGGACCGAATCCATGCAGCAGTACCGTTTTATTCTCGACAACGGGCAGTCGCGTGCGACTGCATTTGTGAATGCGAACGTGAACGATAGCGGTGACCAAGCCGATTACCAAAAATTTCGCTTTGGCTTAACGTCAACATTGCTGGAGAATGGCTATTACAGTTTTGATAGTGGTGGCCGCTCACATCATGAGCGGTGGTATTACGACGAATACGATGTGCAACTGGGAGAGGCGACTTCTGGAGCGTACAATGTCCTTGAACCTGAAACACCAACACAGCTGCAAGCGGGTGTATGGCGTCGCGATTACGAATCCGCAACAGTGCTTGTGAATTCCACAGACGAAGAGAGCCGGATTGATCTCAATACCGGCTATGAAAAAATAAAAGGAACACAAGACACCGAAACAAACTCTGGTGAAGTGGTGGGTTCAGTCAACATACCGGCAGAAGATGGAATCGTGCTTCTTCCGCGACTGTCCACGGTTCGTGATACCACATTTATCAATGGCGCGTTTGCAAAAGTGTTTGATGGAAGCGGTGAAGAGGTGCGCAACAGCTTTTTTTCCTACGATGGCAGTTTCCCAGGCGGTACACAGGTGCACAAAATTTCTCAGAGCGGAAAAACGGTTGTGGCAGGAGAGACGTTTGTGCGCGTGTATGACAACGCCAATCGTCAAATTGCGGAATTCGCACCGTACGGCAGTCAGTACACCGGTGGTGTGAACATCGCTGTTGGAGCACTGTATGGCGGCGAGAAAACATACATTGTGACTGGAACACAAGCGGAAAGTCCGCATGTGCGCATTTTTGATACCCAGGGAAATCTTGTGCATGCCGGTTGTTTTCCGTACGCGCCGGAATTCAGAGGTGGAGTGAATGTGGGAGTGGGCGACCTCAATGGTGACGATCGTATGGAAATCGTCGTTGCAGCAGGATTTGGCGGCGGTCCACACATTCGAATACTGAACAATCAGTGCGAAGTGGTGAATCCCGGCTTCTTTGCCTTCAACGAACAGTTACGCATTGGCGTGAACATGGCTGTGGGTGACTTGAATGGCGATGGCAACGCAGAAATTATTGCTGCGTCCGGGCCGGGTGGAGGCCCGCATGTGCGCGTCTTCAACAAAAATGGTACGCTGCTGTCAGCAGGATTTTTCGCCTACGCGGAAAGCGACCGCAGCGGAGTACTCGTTTCCACTGCCGATATTGACCAGGACGGAACAGACGAGATCGTGACAAACAGCTTCTCGATTTTTAACGAATTCTGATATGAATTCTGAGTTGCCGTTTCATCACCGACATCTGCCGAATCTGACTCGGTGGACAAAAGCCGCACTCTGGAAGTGGATGCATTTGCATTTTCCGATCATGGTCCACTACCTGACCGACAAGTACGAAGATCGGCATCACCATTTAGTGATTGATATCATCTACGCCGTCGTGACATTTGTCTTTGTTGGAGCAAATCTCGGGCTGGGTGTATGGTACTGGCGATATTTCACTCCTGCCGATATTGACTTGCGCGTCTTCACGACAGCGAACGTGACGAGCGGAGAGCCGATGAATGTTTCTGTGCTGTATTTGAACGCCAATCGTGATTTGGAGGACGTGACTATTGATGTGTTCCTGCCAGAAGGGTTTGTGACCGGCAGTGACCGCACGGCACAGGAAGTCAACTATGAACTTGGGAATGTGATGCGCTATGCTGATGGAACGTTTGATATTGTGGGTGTGGTGTTCGGAAATGTCGGAGAAACATACGATGCAAAGGTGATTGCTGGTTACACATCATATAACCGTCGGCAGTATGAAACTGCGGTGCGGCGATTCAAGGTCGTCGACTCCTCCTTTGATGTTCAGGTGGATTTTCCAGAAGCGGCAACATATGATTTTGTGACGCCATGGACAATCGGCTATAAGAACAACGGATCTGTTGCAATGGATGATGTGTCTTTTGATCTGGATGTGCCTGATGACTTCACAGTGGAGAGTGTGACCGTAAATGGAGCGACGTATTCCTACGCAGCAGGGCAGCCCGTCGCCGTGGGAAGTGTGGACGCTGGAGAGGAGGGAATTGTGGAGCTGACTGGAACATTCCATCAGCCGAGTGAAGAAGTACTTTTCGGTGACCAACAGGTCCAAGTGAGTGTTCGTGCCCATGCAACAGTTGTGAATCAACAACTGCAGGCGAGTGTGCCTGTGGAACATGGGGTGAGCCATGGTGTCGTTCGTGTCATTGCCCCGCGTGTTGCTGCAACGGTCACTGGCGATAACGTTACCGCATTTGGGGAGAATGTGGATACAACCGTGACGCTCAAAAATACCAGCGACAACCCGGTAGAGAATATCCTCCTGCGAGCAAATACTACCAGTCCTGCAACGGTGAATGGCGCGCGCGTGAATGGAGAACCAGCAACGATTGAAGGTGCGGACATCGTGTTCCCAATTATTGCGCGATTAGAGCCAGGGGCAGAAACAGCATTCACCCTCTCGTTGCCGACAGATGTGAGCAGTGAACAGAGCGTGACTTCACAGTTGCACATCACAGGAGCGGGGTTCTCTCCGGATTTGCAGTCTACAATTCCAATCGCGAGTGTGTCCTGGGACACCACATACGAATCGCAAATCACGCTGAGCGCAGAAGCACTGTACACCGGACCAAACGGCGAACAACTGGGATACGGACCATACCCACCTGAAGCATGGGAGGTGACAGCATTGCGCGTGGTGTTACGTTTACAGAATTTGAATAATCCACTTTCTTCAGTGCGTGTCCGCACCACGCTGCCAGGTCAAGTGGAATGGACCGGACTGAACAGCGTCTCTGCAGGCACAACACTTGCCTGGGACCCACTCACCCGCGCGATCGATTGGACAATCAATTCCCTTGACCCGCAATCGCAAGTGTACGGCGCACAGTTTGAAGTGCGTTTTACTCCAAACCATGAGCAAGTTGGCCTGTCGCCACAGCTGACGAGTGACGTGACCATTACAGCGATCGATCAATTTACAGCGACAACACTCACAACGTCAGCGCCTGGAGTGGAGTCTCCGGTCATTGTTGAACAAGATGAGATACATCGGTAACACTCCGTTCCAGGGTTTCTTGACTCTGGAACGACTGAGTACACTACCGATATATGCCAATATCT
>SBBP01000078.1 GCA_005239655.1 Candidatus Microgenomatus auricola
GGATAGTACCAGACGCTGCAGTCATTGTAAAGGTATATTCTGTGTGAAAACACGGCGGCCTAGAGAACGAAAAATGCCCGCACGGGGCATTCGTTTGTTGACTGCTGAATACACGAAAGGAAAACGTCTTTGAGCCGACTTGATACACAGACGGCATGAGGGCCGCTGTGCAAATACTCCTTAGAAAGGAGGTGATCCACCCACAGCTTCCGCTACGGGTGCCTTGTTCATGTTCTTCCCTATATCGCTATAAGGCATGGACTATATCATCATCCTCTTGCTTTGTTGCAAGAGGCGTTCGGCGTGTAGTCTCTGAGGGGTCATATCCAATGAAGGACAGAGGACTTCCCTGCTGATTGACTGCGCATACACATTTTCACCTTTCGGTAGTGTATGTTCTGCATCCATTGAAGGAACAGTTGTTCCAGCAAATAGCCGACTTTGTTCTTACCATTGCTGGTAAGAGTCGCAACAATTTTACGACTTCATCCTTGTCATCAGTCCTACCTTCGTTCCTTACAAATTGAAGGACCTTCGGGTATTACCGACTCCCCTGATGTGACGGGCGGTGATCGCGATAGTTAACCATATTCGCACCCCACTGTACGTGCGCGTCTAGCGCATACAGCGAGTCCCTACGTGTGTAGGGTTCGTTCCTTCATATCGTTTTCTCGGTGTGAGTATACCACGATATTACTACGAACTCAGCTGACTTCCTTCCAATATGCATCAATCGGTTTCAGATTGAAAGGATCTCCCTGGGTCAATGCATCGGCTGTTTCAGACATTCCACGCGAGCTTTTTCATGTCTGCTTCTCATATGTACACCGCATGATCGCAAACGCTCTTTTTTAGCGTAGACTGCCTTTCGTGTATAGGACCCTTCAGACCTTCCTTTACAGGAAAGGTCCTGTCCGCAACTACTGGAGAGGATTTTCACCTCTTAGCCAATGCACCTGCCAGGCGCATTTATTTTGTACAAGACCCGAGAACGTATTCACCGCGCCATGGCTGATACGCGGTTACTAGTGATTCCGGCTTCATGAGGGCGAATTGCAGCCCTCAATCCGAACTGGGGGAAGTTTTGGTGGGATTTGCTCCGCCTTGCGGCTTGGCGTCCCATTGTTCCTTCCCATTGTAGCACGTGTGTCGCCCAAGATATAAAGGACATGCTGATTTGACGTCATCCCCACCTTCCTCCGGCTTATCGCCGGCAGTCTACAATGAAATGTAACATTGTATAGGGGTTGCGCTCGTTACCCCACTTAAGGGTACACCTCCAATGTCTATCTGTAGTTAGACTATTCCTTCATCACACCGTTTCCGATGTGAGCTGGCGTATAATAGAAGTTTGTTTTCCTGATGTTCAGGCCGCTTCTATTGTTCTCTTTCGAGAAGAGTCGTTACAGGGTCAAGGTATCTTATACTGCATACTGGGAAGAACGTGTGCTCGGACCAGAGAGAAGAACCTCTTTTGATCTTTGGCACGTATGCCCAATTTGCCGTTTGATCGAACAAAGGTATGAATCTGAAATTGATCTAACAATTTTTCTTGAATCGACTGAATCGATGCTTTTGAAAAATTATCCGTTGCGATTGTGCAACGATGATCACTGTAGCAACCATCATCCATGTACCATACGGCGATACTTAACGGCGTAAGTTTAAGTTCTTCCGGAAAGATTTTTGATCTTCCCGAGTAGAATATACTTCGCCATGGTCGAAAGTACTGTCGTAACCAGAATCGGTACGAACGGTATGTTCTCCCATTTCGTTTATCGTATCGTTGTACAGCTTTTGGAGGGTTGAGATATCCCAGATTTTTCAACTCCGCGTATTTCCACCGCAGATATGCTTTCTGCTGTTCGGATTGTTCGAGTTGAATTTTGCCTTTCTGTTCAATGTATCCATCGCCAAGTAACGATCCAACAAGAATTTGTACCTGTCGATCAGTTAAAACTAATCGCAGGTTTTTTCTTGCGGATAGTATCCTTGGCGGATACCCGACTTCCCTCGGAGTTCCAAAATTCATATGCAAATTATATCAATTGCAGATGAATCTGATAACCAGGTTCTCCGATATGAGCCAGATTTTACTTCCACTTCGCAGTAGAAGGCCGCGAGGTGTTCACGGCACGAGCTGACGACCATATTCTTCCACTATTTCTAGCGGTATGGACTATACCATCATCCAAACTGCATTATGCCAGTTTGGAGACCGACGTTTCATGAAGGATCGTATTTCTGTAACTGTACTTCATGTGCCTCTCGAAGAGGCAAGTCTCTACGGGGCATCAACGAAACTTTCGTTGATGCTTCCCACGGTATTACCCATGCGTACATTGTCACATGTACACAGGAGGGCTTCACCGTTATGAGTCGGTTTTTATCTTTACGAATTGCTTCGCAAAGGGTCGAATTTTCAACCATGCATCACCTGTCTTAGCGTTCCCGAAGGCACTCCTCTATTTCTAGAAGATTCGCTAGATGTCAAATCTTGGTAAGGTTCCTCGCTTATCGTCGAATTAAACCACATGCTCCACCACTTGTGCGGGTCCCCGTCAATTCCTTTGAGTTTTAAGCTTGCGCTCGTACTCCCCAGGCGGAATGCTTAATGCGTTAGCTTCATGATACCGAGGGGGTCGACTCCCTCAATACCTAGCATTCATCGTTTACGGCGTGGATTACTGGGGTCATTGTTACTTTCTGTTACCAGAAAGGTTGGACTATATCATTCTCTGTATCGTTTCCATTTCTTGCGCTTCTCTCGCAATGCAGTCTCTATGACTGCGGTGGAGAAGCCACTGAGTTTGGCAACTTCAGAGATCCAGCGTTGTTGAAGTGTACGATCGTTATATAGAAGGAGAATTTTCGGTAACATGCTCGGCACAGGAGTGTATGGAAGAATCAATCGGAGAAATTTTTTTAACTCCTCTGTTGAACGGAACCAAAGTCGCCAGTAGCGATCTTGTTTCCCATCACGTTTTTTGCCGACAGTGCCGACATGAACTGTGATGCCCCAAACAACGTCCAGGTATCGAGCAAGAATTTTTACAGATTCTTCATCGAAGCCATCAGTACAAATGACTCCTCGTCTGCCGTTTGCAATGAGTGATCCATCGTCGAACCACCACACAGCTAACGACAAAGGTGTCATGCGATTCAGCCAGGTACGGCGAATACGCAGACAGTCTTTTTTGTGTGTGAGTCTATATAACTCGGTGAGTGCTTCCAACGCACGGCTCTGAAAACGGAGTTTTGGTGCCGTTCCATAGCCGTCCGCTTGTTGGCGAAAGACACTCTTCTCTGCCGCAATTTCTTGGAGCTGTTCTACTTTCCAATAGAAGTACTCGGATTGCCGCTCTGAATGCCGAAAAGAAAATCGTGCATGACGATATCCTTTGTGGATTCTCAGCGATCCATCTCCAAGTATTGACCCAAGAATAACTGCAGTTGTTTTTTCCGACAAAGGCATAGTGTGTTATATATGATTGATGTTATGCCTTCTATCTTTCTCGTCACTTCATAGTCTCTACGGGGTTCTCTATCTGCATTGCGCAGACCAGAACTTCCCTCGGGATTGTCCAAACACGGCAGTAGAACCGTTGTTGTTTGGAGATTCCCCGATATAGCTGAATGCTCACTCTCACGTTACCGTGAAAGAGGACACCCTTCACCGCTCATCCTTACGTTTACGGATCACGGCTGGGATTTATCTAATCCCATTCACTCCCCACGCTTTCGCTATGTAGTGTCAGGTACATTCTAGCGAGATGCCTTCGCAATTGGTGTTCCTGCTGATATGAACGCATTTTACTGCTACACCAGCAATTCCACTCGCCTCTTCTGTCCTCTAGCTGTGCCGTTTCAGACACGGATCCGGGGTTGAGCCCCGGGCTTTCATATCTGACGTACACAACCACCTTTTAGCTCTTTACGCCCAGTAAATCCGGATAACGCTCGGGGCCTCTGTATTACCGCTGCTGCTGGCCAGAATTTGGCTAATTTTAGCTCAAAATCTTATATGCGAAGTTTGGATGTATAAACGGCGTGACCGTTTGAATGAATCGTTCCATGCTTTTTGATGGCACGTACAATTGGTAATACATTTTGCTTCGCATCTGACATTTACAGACAGACATTTCTATTCCGAAATTTCGTCTGACCGTTTCTGTCAGTAGCACACAGTCCTCGTACGGAAAGCAGTACGTCGCAATACGAACATTCCAATGGTATTTTGATCTTCGATCGAGCGTGCCATCATCTTGGTACCAAATTGCTAAACTGATCGGTTCAGTCAATAGTTCGGTGATGTTTTTCGGCACTCGTTTCATACCCTCTTTTGGGTAGAAGATTTTTCGAAGCTCACCAATGTCCTTTCGAAATTGCGTATAGAAATAATGTTGTGAGTATTTTGGTTTTACTTTCAGTGGCGTAGGCTTTAATTCCAGTATTTGCTCTCTCATCCAGGATAAAAATCCTAGAGATTTGTCGTTATACTTCAATTGAAAACTTGAAGTCTAAGAGGCATACCGAAATTTGGTAAGCCAACCGTCACCAAGAAGTGATCCCACAACGATATTCCTTGTTTGTATTTCCATACAAGATATTCTGTTCTGGACTATATCATCACCCAACTTCACTTTCGTGAAATGTGGGGCTCGGCGTATGATGGAAGTGTATTATCCTGATGATCAGGTACCTTCCATCTCTCCTTTCGCCTGCTTGCGCAGACTTTAGGATCAGTCTCTGAGGGGTCATGCCACCGTTGTGGCAGAGGACTTCCCTGCTGATTGTTGCACTCCGCGTTCCTGAATGGTTATCCAGGAAATCTTCAGCGGACGAAGCACAATTTTCCAGCATATAAGCCAAGTTTTCTTTATTTACATTGCTGCAAATACTCTGCACCATCCCTATTTGGGATTACAGAGTTAGCAGCCCCTTATTCCTGCAGTACCATCGCTAGTTTTTCCCGCAGAAAAGCAGTTTACGACCCGAAGGCCTTCTTCCTGCACGCGGCGTCGCTCCCTCAGACTTTCGTCCATTGGGGAAGATTCTCGACTGCAGCCACCCGTAGGTGTCTGGGCAGTGTCTCAGTCCCAGTGAGGCAGGTCGTGCTCTCACACCTGCTACCCGTCGTAGGCTTGGTGGGCTATTACTCCGCCAACTACCTGATGGGCCAAAGGTTCCTCCTGAAGCGAAATTCATTTACATGGGAATGACTTATGTCCCCCCATGACTATCGGGTATTAGCCGTCGTTTCCAACGGTTGTCCCCGTCTTCAGGGTAGATTACCACTGTCTTACGCACCCGTTTGCCACTATGTCGTTCGACTTGCATGCCTTAGACACGCCGCCAGCGTTCATCCTGAGCCAGGATCAAACTCTCAATGAAAGAGTGTTGATACTGCTCTTAGTTGAACTTACATTTGCCTGCGCTTTTTACGGCGCAGGCAAATGTAAGTTCAACTAAGAGCAGTATCAACAC
>SBBP01000081.1 GCA_005239655.1 Candidatus Microgenomatus auricola
GAAAGATGGCGAGGATCGCGACGCGATTAAGAAAGCGACAGAGGAACTCACGACTGCCGCGCAGAAGATTGGTGAGGTATTATATAAAAAGGCAGCGGAGAAAGAAGCGGCAGAGAAGAACAGATCCGCCGGTAGCGCTGGCGGTACAAGCAGTTCTGGTGCCACCGACGGCGCAAAAAAAGATGATGTCGTCGATGCAGAGTTCGAGGAAAAAAAGAAGGAAGACGAAGATAAAAAATAACAACACGCGCGCTTGAAAGACTACTACAACGTCCTTGGAGTCGAGAAAACGGCGACAGAGGACGAAATCAAAAAAGCATTTCGGAAGTTGGCGCACCAGTATCATCCAGACAAACAGGGCGGCAACGCGGAGAAATTCAAAGAAATCAACGAAGCCTACCAAGTCCTCTCCGACAACGAGAAGCGCCAACGGTATGACCAGTTCGGTGAGGCTGGCGTCAATGGTCAGGGTTTCGGCGGCGGTCCGGCTGGAGCTGGCATGAACTGGGAAGATGTGGTGCGTCGCGCGGGTTTCGGCGGCGGGTTCCAGGGCGGTGTTGAATTTGATCTCGGTGATATCTTCAGCGAGTTTTTTGGCGGCGGTGCAGCGGGCGGACGTCGGTCGGGAAGACAACGTCACGGTGCAGACATTCAAATGGATATTGAAGTCGATTTTCGCGAAGCGGCATTTGGCACGAAGAAGCAAGTCGATTTGTATAAAACCGTCACCTGCGACACGTGCAACGGTAACGGCGCAAAACCAGGCACCCCGATCAACACCTGCCGCCAGTGTAACGGTACTGGCGCGATCGAACAGGTGCAGCGCAGTGTTTTTGGCGCTGTTCGTCGGCATGCGATCTGTCCGGGGTGTAACGGTGAAGGCAAGATTCCAGAAACGAAATGTACGGAATGCCGTGGAACCGGCACCATCAAAAAAAACACCACAATCGAAGTCGACATTCCCGCGGGAATTGACGATCAGCAAACGCTGCGGATCAGTGGTCACGGAGAAGCGGGATTGCGTGGCGCACAACCCGGCAATCTCTTTATCACCATCCGCATACATGCACGTCAAGGGTGGGAACGCGATGGTGATGATGTGATCACGCGCATGAGTGTGCCGTACTCCATGCTTGTTCTCGGCGGAAAAGTGACTGTGGAAACGCTCGATGGTTCAGTCGAAGTGAAAATCCCTTCAGGGACCGAATCCGGAAAAGCGCTGCGTCTTCGTGGAAAGGGAATCCCACATCTCCAAAGCAGCGGACGTGGCGACCATATTGTAATTGTCACGATCGATATCCCGCAACGTGTAAGCATGAAACAAAAACGCCTCCTGAAAGAACTTGCTGAGTTGGAAGGGATGAATGTTGACGAATAATCGGAAGCACCTTTCACTATGCTACAATGGAACGCATGAGGCGACGATTACAACCGAACATCAACACGAGATCACTGACGGAGGACCAGCGAAAATCCGCAGAAGTGGGACATCCGGAAGATGTGATGACGCATGTCGAAGCGGGCATCGCCACACTACGTGAGGCAGGGGTACCGATTATCTCTCAACTCAGCAGTGAAGTTTTTGATAATGCAACCGAGGCTGCGTGGTTTGAAGGTGGAGAGGAGGACTCAGCTGTGGAATTTTCTCGTCCGGTTCGTGTTGAGCGGTTCAACAGACGACTCGATCGTCACCCACGTACAGCCGTGAGTATGCTCCTTGCCGGCATGGTTATTTCCAACGCGACCTGCATCCCGAAGCATCCTCAAGGCCGGGAAGCACTGAGCGGGATGGCATCCGAAATACACTTCGTGCACACACCAACAGGTATTGATATTCGCGTTCCAGAAACCCACAGTGACCTCACGTACGCCATGCATATTGTCGACTACAATACGCCAGCAGCGTGGGATGCAGAGCTCTTGCCCATGCAGGAAATCGGCCAGAAAAATTTTGTTGCCGACAATCGGATGTACCAATTCCATGTTGGTGTGGTGATGGATCAATATTTGCGAACAGAGGGCGTCGTTTCACGTCCTGGCGATCTTGGTCAATGGAAGTTAGAAACGCCAAATGCAAGCACGGTGATCGATTCAGGACATCCAGGGGAACAGGGGGGAGAATTACGAGTAAACAAATATGCGAATGAGCCGGCACGCATGCCCGCCGGGATCTACCCGACAGTCGGTGAAATGCACGGAATGGGCAGTGCGTTTGCTGATCTCCAGGCCAATTTTTCGTTTGGCGATCGTGAAAAATTTTCTACCTACTTTTTTGAACGCGCACAGCAGATTCTCGATGAACACGGTTGGGATAGTTTTGACGAGTTGTCTGCACAACAGTGGGTGTTACTTTTGGATGAGTCGGTGAGCGGGGTTCACTATGATACGAGTTTAGCATCTTTCTTTTCGGATTACGATCCCGCAATGGCCAATGCGGTGAATCAAATGCCGTTGGATGAGCTGTGGGAACGTCGCGACGAAGGGTGGGTTTGTCGTGACACGGAACGCATGAAATTTGGATTTTATGTGATTGCGGACGAAGAATTTCATTTGAGTGAACGTGGGCTCTTACTCGTTCCACTCGTCCGTTACTCTGATGCATTACATGCACGCGATGCCTATGTGATCGCGACATCGGCAACCGATTCTACGCTTGTCGTGACAGATACGACCAATACTTCTTACGTTCGTTCGGCTGAACAGCAAGATAGTAGTGAGGGTGCTGCTGCAGTATGGTATGGTCAGCAGTTTGGGAAGGAATGGTTACCTCCAGATGTCGCAAAAGATTTTTATCAAACGGCTCTGCACTATTTTGGTGATGAACTGTATCTCTCAACCGAAGCGATTGCCAAGCGAGAAATTCTCGTCGCGACGTTGGAGATGGCTTTAGCATCAGCACGCCAGGGGGATGCGGTTGATGCACGACGCCAGTATACTGAAGGGTTTGAAATGCTCAGTCGTCAATTGGGGACTGAGGTAGAGCTCGGTGAGGCGGGTGCATCCTTACAGCGCGGGGAACGTGCTGTTCCATTGTTTGATCTTTTACTGACTGTGGCAAAACAGGCAGATGCGGGAGACTCCACACAACGCAACTATCTTTTGGCACTGCAGCAGTTTGAAGGATACCGTAGCCACAAAGGAATGACACCTGAGGATATTGAGGTTGCACGGTTGGTGATCCAAGACATTGATGTGAAGGATCCACACGAGCGTGCGCAGAGGGAAGCCATCGTGAGAAACGAAATTCTTCGACTCGAAAAAGAGCTTGGTATCCAGAGGTAGCACTCACGTTGCTAAGAAGCCTCATCTATGGTATAGTGTATCTATTGAATGTGCGTTGAAGCATGTGTTATGCAGCTTGCCGTCAAAGGAGAAACAAAAAAACAATCAACGAAAACGCAGGCATCGGAAAAGTCGAACGACAAGAAAAATACCGATGCAGGTTTTGAGTTTTTGAATACAAACACGTCGGCCGAGGGAGCGCAGACGACCACAGAGGCGACAACAGCGCCGGCGACCACACCACCGTGGTGGAATGTCGATTTTCAGAATCCGTCGTGGGATATATTTATTGTGATCTTTTTTGTTGTGGCGTCGCTGCTGTACGGTTTATCGCTCGGTCGTGATCGTATCATCATCATTTTGGTATCGATTTACATGTCGCTCGCGATTGTGCAGGCACTTCCGGATTTTGTCCTTCATGTGACGTTCAATCAACAGGTAGCCTTTCAAATTACTACGTTTATCTCTTTATTTGTGGTGCTCTTTTTCCTCATTTCTCGTTCCGCACTCATGCGTACATTGGGTGCGCGCGTATCAGAAGACGGAAAGTTGTATCAAACGATTATTTTTTCGATTCTGCACGTGGGGTTATTGATTTCGATTACGATGTCGTTTTTGCCTCCGGATATTTTGAACAAATTTGCGCCATTCACAAAACAAATTTTTACTGGAGAATGGGAACAGTTTGGATGGATTGCTGCGCCGATGGTGGCGATGGTTGTGTTTGGGTCGCGGAAAAAGAGCGTGGACGATTAACGCACAAACTTTGCATTCGTGTTTCTGGTCGCGCGGCACGTTCACCCTCAATCTCTTTTTTGATCTGCACAACAATCTGTTCCACTTCCTCAATGGAAGACACGCGGACGAGCTGCGCGCGATAGGAAGCGGCATTGGGGATGCTGTGCACATACCAGCCGAGGACTTTGCGCATTTC
>SBBP01000088.1 GCA_005239655.1 Candidatus Microgenomatus auricola
ACTGTCACTGTCTGCGTAGTAGGTTTGGTTGGTGGAAACCGTGTCGTCAGTATCGCTGCAGTCTGTGCCACCCCATGTTGATCCAGTGACTCCGTCGTTGTCGAAATCGTTGTCGTTGGTATCCATGCTGTCTTCGGATGCGAACACGCTTTCCGATGCAAACAGCCCGTCTGCATCAACATCAATATACCCATACGCCAAATAGGTTGGGCCTCCTTCGTCGATATCACTGATCACGACAAATTCAGTATATGAATCACCGTTTGTGTCTCCTGCACTGAAAAGAAAGGCTCCAAAATTTTCCGACGCCGCCTGTCCTTGCAGAATGATGTCCGCAGTGGAAAGGCTTGCACTCGAAAAGCTCGCGGATTGACCGTAGATGAGGTAGGCGCTACCGGCATCTTCTCCGACGTCGTCGTTGAGGTATGCACCCACAAGGAAATCATCATATCCATCAGCGTTGACATCGCCGGCAGAGGAGACAGCTAACCCCGCCCTGTCGCTTGCTGCCTCTCCGGTGAACTCTACCGCTGTCGAAAGCGAGGCTGAGGTGAGGGCACTTGCCTGACCGTAGATAAGGTAGGCGGCGCCGGCATCTGCTCCGGCATCGTCGTTGCGATACGCACCAACAAGAAAATCACCATACCCATCACCGTTGACGTCGCCGGAAGAGGAAACTGCATAACCTGCATAATCACTTTCTGCCTCTCCAGTGAATTCAACAGCAGTCGAAAGCGAGGCTGAGGTGAGGGCACTTGCCTGACCGTAGATGAGGTAGGCGGCACCGGCCTGAGTGCCAATGTCGCTGTTGAATGATACGCCGACAAGGAAGTCACCATACCCATCAGCGTTGACATCGCCGGCAGAGGAAACCTCCTGGCCTGCAAAATCGTTTGCTGCCTCTCCAGTGAATTCAACAGCAGTCGAAAGCGAGGCTGAGGTGAGTGCAGCGGCTTGGCCGTAGATGAGGTATGCGGCACCGGCATCTGCACCGGCATCGTCATTAAGGTACGCGCCCACAAGGAAATCATCATATCCATCAGCGTTGACGTCTCCGGCAGAGGAGACTGCGTAACCCGCATAATCACTTTCTGCCTCTCCGGTGAACTCTACAGCGGTCGAAAGAGAGGTGGAGGTGAAGGCGTCTGCCTGACCGTAGATGAGGTAGGCAGCACCTGCGTTCGAGCCCACATCGTCATTCTGATAGGCACCCACAAGAAAATCATCATACCCATCGCCGTTAACGTCGCCGGCTGTCGTTGCAGAAATAGTTCCGTAGGTATCACTTGTTTCTCCAGTAAATTCCACTGCTGTGGAGAGAGAGGCCGAGGTGAGGGCAGTGGCTTGGCCGTAGATGAAATAGGCAACACCAGCGTCTTCTCCAGCATCGTCGTTTCCCTCCGCGCCCACAAGAAAGTCATCATATCCATCACCGTTAACATCGCCGGCAGAGGAGACAGAAGAGCTTGCATGATCACTTGTTGCTTCTCCAGTGAACTCAACGGCTGTCGAAAGAGAGGCTGAGGTGAGGGCAGTGGCTTGGCCGTAGATGAGGTAGGCAGCGCCGGTGTCTATTCCAGCATCGTCGTTTCTTTCCGCACCGACAAGGAAATCATCATATCCATCAGCGTTAACGTCTCCGGCGGTGGAGACGGACAATCCCGCAAAATCAGTTGCTGCCTCTCCAGTAAATTCCACTGCTGTCGAAAGAGAAGCTGAGGTGAGGGCACTTGCTTGGCCGTAGATGAGGTAGGCGGCACCGGCGACATCTCCCGCATCGTTGTTCCAATACGCACCGACAAGGAAATCATCATAGCCGTCACCGTTGACGTCTCCGGCAGCAGAGAGTCGGGCCCCTGCCTGGTCAGTTGCACCCTCTCCAGTAAATTCCACTGCCGTCGAAAGAGAAACTGAGGTGAGGGCACTTGCTTGGCCGTAGATGAGGTAGGCCGCGTTACTATTAGCAGGTGCACCGACAAGGAAGTCATCATAGCCGTCACCGTTGACGTCTCCTGCTGCCGATACGGATATCCCTGCATTATCGCTTGATACTTCTCCGGTGAACTCTACTGCTGTCGAAAGAGAGGCTGAGGTGAGGGTAGTGGCTTGGCCGTAGATGAGGTAGGCGGCACCGGCCTCTACTCCTGCATCGTCGTTTCTGTGCGCACTCACAAGGAAATCACTATATCCATCACCGTTAACGTCGCCGGCAGAGGAGACTGAAGAGCCTGCACTATCGCCTGCTGTTTCTCCAGTAAACTCTACGACTGTCGAAAGAGAGGCCGAGGTGAGGGCGCCAGCTTGGCCGTAGATGAGGTAGGCGGCACCGGCCTCTACTCCTGCATCGTCGTTGCCGGATGCGCCGACAAGGAAATCACCATACCCATCACCGTTAACGTCACCGGCAGAGGAGACAGAGTTACCTGCACTATCGCCTGCTGCTTCCCCGGTGAACTCTACGACTGTCGAAAGAGAGGCCGAGGTGAGGGCACCAGCTTGGCCGTAGATGAGGTAGGCGGCACCAGCGCTATCTCCCGTATCGTCGCTTCCAGGTGCGCCGATAAGGAAGTCATCATAGCCGTCACCGTTGACGTCACCGGCAGAGGAGACAGATTCACCTGCACTATTGCTCCAATTCGCATCAATCAGCTCGGTGAGTTCAGAAGCGCTCATGGTTTCTGCGTAAACACTGAACGGTGACACGACAAAGAACACAAGAAAACCGCAGAGTACTGTGAAGACGCTGCGTAAACGAAACGGGTTATGCATATACGTAGAAAAGTTATGAAAATGCTATACCCATGATACACTCATCTGATCTCCCTGACAACGCTGTGTCAGGTAAAATTTTGCGTGCCGCCTCGGCACTGCCATTACTACTGATGAATCCACACGGGCGTTCCGATGTCTGCCCAAAAATAGATGAATTTAGCGTCAGCTTCACGCATGTTGATGCAACCGTGACTCTGCGGCCGGCCAAAATTGTTGTGCCAGTAGGCGGTGTGAAGGTAGTAGTTGCTTTCAGGACCACCAGCTTTGTACATGAGGTTCCATGGCGTATTTGGGAAAAAATAGTACGGGCGTCCGTCGTAAACATGATTGGCGATCTTCTTGAGCACTGACCACTCTCCTTCTGGTGACGGTGTGCCTGCCAAACCACTCGAAATCAAATAGACATTGCGCAAATAGGTATCCTCCCACACGTATTCGATTTGTTCGGAGAGGTCGATTTCGATATATTTTGACGGGCGCGCGGTATCTCCACGTTTTTTCTGCAGACGAGGTGCGACGACAAATTCTTCTGCAGCATCTCTATCCAACTGTGCGATAGCAACGTCGACGCCTCCGCGAAAATCGTCCTCATAGACAAATAGCGGCGACGGGAGTTGTGATTTCCCTTCGTGATCGATGACACGCATCTCTGCGTATTGATCGCCTGCCGGCGCGACGACGATCTCATCTTCGCCATCGCTATTGGCGTCCCAACTTGCGAGCGACACGCCACTCTTGAATTCTCGCGACCACGCGGCACCTTCGTGGACAATCGGGTAGGTTTGAGCCGCGTCAATGCGATACTGTTTCACAAGTGTATTTCCAGATTGCAAACCAATAGCGACGTCATCGTATCCACTCGTGTGTTCAACTGCGGCAACGGTGACGCCTTGTGTGTCTGTTGCGTCGAACGGTTTAATCTCCTGTGCCACCGATGTTCCCTGGGCGTTAAAGATACCAACTCTCGATGACACACCAGGACCACTACCGACAATAATTTCTTCCTGCTCGTCTCCGACGACATTTCCCACGGCAACACTCACACCGGTTTTGAGTTTTGTGAACGCTTCAAATGCACCAACCGTATTTTGGTCAAAGCGCATTTTTTCATCGAAGATGTAGACCATGCTGCGCTCCCTAGTGTTGAGACTCACTACGATTTCGTCTGATGCATCGCGATCAACATTCCCGACCGCGACATCCACCTCTGCACCAATGACATCCTGCGCAAACAGCGGATATTCTGCAATGAGCGTTCCGTCTGTGCGAAAAATCTTTACAATTCCGCGCGCCTCGTCGCCACCGGATTGCACAACGATAATTTCCCGCTTATTGTCTGCGTTGATATCACCTGCGGCAATCGACAGTCCGCCGACATAGTCTTCATCAAACGCGAGCCAACTCTCTTCAACTGAATGTGTTACAGAATCGATCACTTGAATTTCAGGAACATGTGCTGGCGTTGCGGCGGCT
>SBBP01000158.1 GCA_005239655.1 Candidatus Microgenomatus auricola
GAACGGCCAACAAAAAGAAATCCTTGGCGTATCGCATCTGTCGAGACTATTGAACTTATAACAAGATACAGCCGCCGCATTCGGCTGCTGACAGGCCGTAAGGGTAGCTCAGGCCTGAAAGCAGCCGAGGCGAAGGCTGTATTTTGATAAAAGCGTTGCGCGGGTTTATGCAGCCCGACCTTCCCCAGCTTCAGCAACGCTTGCAACAACCGGCGAATGTGGCTTCTCCTCCTCTTGTTTTTTCATGACCTCCTGACGAATATCCTGCATGAGTGATGGATGCTCGCGCAAAAACTGTTTAGCAGCCTCGCGACCAACTCCAAGCTTTGTGTCATGAAATGCATGCGTATTGCCAGACTTTTCCACCACGCCAAACTGCACGCCCGTGTCGAGGGTATCGCCGGACAGCGAGATACCTTCATTGTACATAATATCGAATTCCGTGGTGCGGAATGGAGCTGCCACTTTGTTTTTGACCACTTTCACCTTCACGCGATTCCCAACGACTCGGTCCCCTTGCTTGATTTGCGCCGCGCGCCGCACTTCAATACGAACGGAAGAATAAAATTTGAGTGCAACACCTCCGGTGGTCGTTTCAGGATTTCCAAACACAATGCCAATCTTCATTCGTGTCTGGTTGATGAAAATCACCGCGCAATTCGTTTTTGAAACAATGCCCGTAAGCTTGCGCAACGCCTGACTCATCAGCCGAGCCTGCAATCCCATGTGTGAATCACCCATTTCACCCTCGATTTCCGCTTTTGGAGTCAGCGCCGCAACCGAATCCACCACAATCACATCCACGGCATTGGATCGCACGAGCGTCTCGACAATCTCAAGTGCCTGTTCACCAGTGTCGGGTTGTGAAATTAACAAGGAGTTAATGTCGACACCAATTTTTTCTGCGTAATCCGGGTCAAGAGCGTGCTCCGCATCAACAAATGCAGCTGCGCCACCCATCTTCTGCACCTCAGCCACAATATGTTGCGCCAGCGTGGTTTTCCCTGATGCCTCAGGACCGTAAATTTCAATGATGCGCCCACGTGGAACCCCGCCAATACCGAGCGCGAGGTCCAATGATAAACACCCTGTCGAAATCACATCGACCTTAAATTTTTTTGATTCACCGAAACGCATAATCGCTCCCTCACCAAAGCGGTCACGGATCTGCTCAATCGCAAGAGCCGCTGCTTTCGATCGCCCACTCTCATTTTTCTCTTCCTTTTTTGCTGTCATATCATTATTCAGTTGTTTGTTGATTCGTTTCTGGTGCGTGAGTCGTGTCATAGAGAACATGTCGCACCTGCACATGTTCCTGGCTGTGTTTTGAACGGGATGACACCCGCAAGGTATTCAGCCCCTCTTGAAGATAGACCCGCTCAGTAAAATGGCCATCGGGGTCAACACGCACAGTCTGACCGTTGATCTCCACAACGGCCTCTGGAGCGGTTTCGCCAATCACCTCAAATTCTCGTTGCGAAACAATCATATCACGTTCCGGTGAGAGAATCACGAGTTGCGGTGGACTGAGAAACTGCACAACTTCCCATACAAAGTAAACAATGACCAAGAGGATCAGCATCCCAATCGCACCATAGCGAAAGAGACGCGGGATCACTAATGGTGCTTGCTGGTAGGCTCCGCCCGTTGTGCGGGACGAACGCTGAGCACGCCATGAACTGCCTTCGCCAGGTTGTACGGCATACACACGTACTTCATCGTGATACAACGATGCAATCGTGTGCCACGGTAATTGTACGGCTTTCGCATACAGCCGAACGTACTGCCGCGCGTACACGAGGGATGGCAACTCGCGATAGTGACCGCGCTCAATGGCATCAAGGTATTTGACAGACACACGAATGCGCTGACTGATGTCTTCCAACGAAAGTTGTTGTGCCTCACGCGCGGAACGTAACTGCTCCCCCACAGTGTGTTGACGTGCCAACGGCAGTTGCGTGAAATTGCTCATGCATTTCGTTCCTCATCCTCCACCGTTCCTTCATCATCTTCACTCTCGTCGCTTTCTGCATCGTCTTCGTCTACAATCACACCATCTGGAACTTCACCAATCTCTTCTTCCGTGAGAAGAATTTCACGGGGGCGCGCACCGTCTGCTGGACCAATTACCCCTTGTTCCTCCAAAATGTCGAGGATGCGCGCAGCGCGAGCATATCCAATGCGCAGTCGACGCTGTAATAATGATGCCGACGCCTTCCCTGCCTGCACAATCACTGTGCGTGCTTCGCTGAGCAACTCATCACTGTCTTCGTCCGACAGCTCACCGGATTCACCACTCCCGCCCAGCATTCTGCCTTTTACTTTTTCGGTCACGTCTTCGTTGTACTGCGGATCTCCATAGTTGCGTAAGAATTCCACCAACCGTTCGATTTCTTGGTCATCCAGAAAAGCACCTTGCAAACGCTTCGGTCGTGACAGTTGCGCATCAATGTAGAGCATGTCACCACGGCCAAGAAGTTTTTCTGCGCCAGAGAAATCCAGAATCGTACGAGAATCAACGAGTGATGTCACCGAAAACGCCACACGCGCAGGCATGTTCGCCTTAATGAGACCAGTGATGACATCGACCGAGGGGCGCTGCGTGGCGAGCACCAAATGAATACCAACGGCACGCGACATCTGCGCAAGACGCACAATTGCGGCTTCCACAGAATTCGCCGCAACCGACATCAAATCTGCCAACTCATCAATAATGAAGATGACGTATGGGATGCGCTCCGCTTCGTCGGCTGCAGTGTTATACGATTCGATGTTTCGCTTTCCCTCGCGAGAGAGCAGCTCGTACCGACGATCCATTTCTGCCACGGTCCATTTGAGTGCGTTGATCGTTTTCTCCACATCCGTAATCACCGGGGTCAACAAGTGGGGAATGCCATTGTACACACTTAACTCCACGCGTTTCGGATCAACGAGAATGATCTTCAACTCATCTGGTGAGTTTTGGTAGAGCAAGCTGACAATAATCCCATTGATGCACACTGATTTACCCGAACCCGTAGCTCCGGCAACCAAGAGATGCGGCATCGCTTGCAGTGATGTTACATACGCCCGTCCTGCCACATCCTTGCCTAAACAGATCGACAGATTATCCTTGCGCTGCTTGAACGCCTTTGTACTGAGAAGTTCTTTGAGTGTCACGGTTGCAATCGCCTTGTTCGGCACCTCAATACCCACGAGTGACTTTCCTGGAATCGGCGCTTCGATGCGAATGGGATGCGCCGCAAGAGCAAGAGAGAGGTCATTATTCAGCGTCGTGATCTGCGTTAATTTCACTCCCTCTGCTGGCCGTAACGTATACTGCGTCACCATCGGGCCCACGCTCACATCACCCATTTCAACTGGAATGCCGAAACTCTCCAACGTCTTCTGAATGCGCAACTTGTTGTCCTCAATGTCACCGCTACTGGGCTTCTCAGTGCGATCCTTCAGCAAGTCCAACGGGATATCGATACGTGGGCGCGGACGACGCGGTTGCTGTTTTGGAATGAATGTTGTTTGTTCAGGCGTACCGCTCAGTGCTGCAGAAACTGCCCCTTCAGCGACATCCTTTTGTGTAAACGACACCGCGCTCTCCTCTGACGGCATTTCCTCTACCGCTGTTTCAGCAAACTCTTCTTCATCTACATTGATGTTGTCTTCATCTTCACTGTTGTCGATCGTATAGCCATGCATGCGCGCATGCAGACGCGAACGGAACCAGGAAATCACGGGCCCGAACACCTTCACGACAGCCAGTCGATCCATCAAGAGGTGCAGCGACCAGTTGAACATCAGTAGCAAAGAACCAACGAACAACGAAATCAGAATGACAATCGTTGCCCAAATGCCAGTAAAACGCAGCAATGGATAGGAAAGAATCACACCGCCAAATCCACCGCCACGACCGTGCCGGCCCGCGGTCAACAGATCACCAACAGGGATAAAGAGATGGAGCAGGGCCAACCCACTCAACACAAACAGCACCAACCCGACGGTGTTCACGACTCGCATTTTGTAACGATCAGGATGGAGAAAGATGTAACCCAACGTTGCAAAAATCACCGGCGTGACGTAGCGTCCCCATCCAAACAGCCAACCAAGAAAGCGATCAATCCACACGCCCACTTCTCCTGCAGCGTTGATGAAACTCAAGAGCGATAACGCCGCAACTGCAAACAAGAATATCACTATCAGCCCTTGCTGGGCGCTTTCATCCGTCTGCCAGGAATAGCGTTTTTTTGGTTTTTCCTCTTTCGCATCCTGCTGCTCTAGGCGACGTTGCGCCTTCAATGTCTTGACTCGTTTTTCTGAACGTTTTTCTCTCGCCATGCACCAGAGTATACCACATTGTAAGGAGCATTTCACCTGACACCGCACAGTCTCACACAACAAAAAAGTCCTCGTGTCGAGGAGCGTCCAAAATCTCTAGATCCTCTTGAGCTGACAGTTAAAGCATTCACATGCGCCGACTCGAGAGGTTATGTAAACGATACATCAGACACCCGAACCTGTCAAATACCATATCAACGATGACTGTCTGGTTTAATACGTTGTGAAAAACCAGTACAACCCAGCGATGCTCGCAAGCAGGATGATGAGTAACGCAACCTTGAACGGAAATGTCGCGTGCTTCAAATGTTTATGCATAAAAATTTATTCCCACTCAATCGTGGCCGGCGGTTTATGAGTAATATCATACAGCACAGCACCAACTCCCGGAACAGTCATGATCTCTGCAACGAGTTCCTCGAGCAACTGTTGATCCATTGGAAAAAAATTCACCGTCATCGCCTCTTGTGATTCAATCGGACGGAGAACGATAGTCTCGCCTGTGCCAAACGAGAGTGGAAGGAGAATCACCGGGAACTGCCAGATCGCATCATAGAGTCCGTGCGCACGCACAAACTGATCAACAACTGCATCGGCCTTGCGCAAAACAGTCAGTCGATCATGAGTGAGATACCCTTCGACCACCTGCATATGCGATGGATTGATTGCGCCACCAACCGCATGGACGACGCGGTTCACTCCAGTGATGCTGTTTGTGATGCGAATCGACAGATCACCAAGGTTGTTCCACGATGCACTGCCACCATACACCAGCGCGGGGTGTTGATACGAACGTTGATCACCTTGCACGCCCACACTACGGATGGGCAACACCAGAGCGTTCAGTTGATACACTGAGGTGAATTGTTGTAATTGGGTATTCACTCCGTTCTCATCCGCCATGCGGAAACGCTCCCCGTCAGAGCAGAGCGTGCGGATGGAAAGGCCTGGACCGGGAAACGGCCAACGATTGACCAGCGTCTCTGGCAACCCAAGGTTGTGGCCGAGAGTGCGCACTTCGTCTTTGTAGAGTTCCGCCAACGGTTCAACAACTTTCCCGGCGTTGATCATCTGGAGAATTTCATCCACGCGATTGTGGTGGGTTTTGATGGTATCTGCAGTTTTCGTCCCTCCGCTTTCGATCGTATCCGGGTAAATCGTGCCCTGACCCAGCAACCAACCGTCGGATTGCAGACCGAGTTTCGCAAATTCTTCGCGCTGCACATCGAGAAAAACACGGCCGACGATTTTACGCTTCTCTTCTGGATCAGTGACACCGCTCACGGCAGAAAGAAATGTTTTCGACGCGTCCACAACATGCAAATCACCGAAGCCGGCTTCAGCAAGCGCATCCCGCACCAGATTGGATTCATTCTGCCGCATGAATCCGTTGTCGATGTGCAGTCCGTAGACGCGCTTTTTGCCAAGGATGTTTTCGAGGAGCGCAAACGCCACAGCAGAGTCCACTCCGCCAGAGACCAGTAAAAACACATTGCGATCGTTCACCTGCGCACGAACATCGCGAGTCAAATCCTGCAAATATTCTTCCATGCTCCAATTTTTTTCTGCCCCACAAATGTTGAACACAAAATTTTCCAACATCTTCATGCCGTGAGTGGTGTGATGCACTTCCATGTGGAACTGTGCGCCGTACCGTTTTCTCACCGGATCAGCCATCGCCGCAACTGGACAGTCGCTCGTCGTGCCGATGACATGGAATCCGTCTGGGACTTGGGTCACTGAATCCCAATGGCTCATCCAGACTTGTTCCGTTTCGTTCAGCCCTTCAAAAACACCACTTTTGTCTTGTACCAAAAGCGTGGCCATGCCGTATTCGCGATTGTGCGCGGGTGTGACTACACCGCCGTAGTGGTGAGCCATGAGTTGATGACCGTAACACAATCCCAAAATCGGCACATCCAAATCAAAAATACCGGGATCATAGGGCACTTTTTGCTCAGTAACCGAGTTGGGACCACCAGAGAGAATGATTCCGTACACATCCTTTACGTCGTGGGCATTCACATCGGTGGGATAAATCTTGGAAAGCACACCAAGTTGGCGGATGCGGCGGGTGTTCAAATGCATGTACTGTGAACCAAAATCCAGAATCGCAATATGCTTCTTTTTCATGTGAGGATCATAACAATTTCGGCAAAAAAAGCTAGTTTGCTCGGACGGAGGACCTGGCTGCCGCGCGAGCGTGGAAGCTATAGCGAGCCGCGGGAGCAAGACCGACCAGTCCGAGCAGACAAGTTGCTTCTTTACAGAATTTCTTAGATAATCTCACTATGAGACACATGCAGTACCAGATTCTTTTCCTTCTCTGTTTTATTGTGATCCCGGTAAACGCCCGCGCAGCAGATCACCCCACTCCAGCACATGCACAAACAGAACAGACCGCTTCACATCAAGTCGTGATCAAATGGAAAGACGAACTACAACACCTCACCCCACAACAAAAACTCAAGCGCACAGTGCGCCAGCACGCTCATCGTCCATTGAAGCGTGCTGAAACGCATATCATTTCCGATCACGCGCAACGAAATTTTTCTGTGGTGAGTTCTCGCGACCTCTCGACTGCGGACTTGATTCGTCAATTTGAAGACCTCCCCACAGTTGAGTACGCGCACGAGAATCTCCTGTTCCGTGCACAAGCACAAGTCACACCGTGGGGTGTGGATAGCGCTGCTGGAGTGAACGCCACCACTGCACACGCCAGCGGTTACACTGGCCAAGGAACTATTGTTGCCATTATCGACACTGGAATTGATCTTGATCATGAAGATCTCGACGCAAACATCTGGACACCAGCTGGAAATGACTGCGCGATCAACGGCACATTCACTGCCGGCGGGTGTCCAAACGGTGGGTACGACTTTGTGAATAGTGATAACGACCCAACCGATGATAATGGCCATGGGACACACGTTGCGGGCAGTGTCGCCGCAGAAGATAACGACACCGGAGTGATCGGTGTCGCGCCGGACGCACAACTCATGGCAGTCAAAGTGCTTGGTGACGATGGGTTTGGCACGTACGACGACATTGTGAGCGGCATCGATTTTGCAGTGGACAACGGTGCAGATGTGATCAACATCAGCCTTGGTGCAATGAATGACGATGAAGTCTATACGATTTTGCAAGACGCGATTGAGGATGCTGAAGGAGCAGGTGTCACCGTCGTCGCCGCAACAGGCAACTACTCCTCCAACGCGGCATTTTTACCATCACAATTCGCAGAGGTAATTTCTGTTAGCGCCGTGCAGCAAACCGCACTGCAGGAGAATCCAGACACATCGTATGGCACACGACTCGGCTACATTTCCAACTGGGGGAAGGTCACCGTCGCCGCGCCGGGCATGCGCATCAACAGTACGACATATGATGGTTTGTATTCAGGAAACACGTGGAGTGGTACGTCGATGGCCACACCACACGTTGCAGGTGTTGTCGCATTGCTCAAGGAAAAAAACTCCGCTCTCACACCTGCGCAAATTCGTTTCATTCTCGAAACCACCGCAGCGGACAACGGTGATATAGGCAAGGACGAATTCTTCGGCAGCGGCATCGTTGACGCGGATGCTGCACTTGACGCACTCGACAGCACAACAGAAACCCTCGCACTCGAAGCCAACTGGTCTGAAAATTCGACTGCCGCTTCAAGCCCCGGCTACTCTGTTGAACCAACAATGCATTCAACCATGATTCCGGCTGACAGTGTGAGTAGTACGACACTACGCATCCGTGCGCGCACGGCAAATGGCACGGCACTTGCGAGTGAAGGTGTTGACCTCACCACGACTGGGGGATTACTCAGTGCAAGCACCGCAACGACTGACGCAAACGGCGAAGCTGAGTTTACCCTTACCGCTCCAGCCACGGCAGGAACAGCAACAGTCACCGCAACACTTTCGGACAGCGGAGCAACGGCATCTGTTGTGATCCACTTTGCCGACACACTGCTCGTCACCGACGCCGGACAACCGTTGGATCCGGGTAACGAAGGATGGTTTTTCACCCAAGCGCTGGAAGCGATCGGCGTGGAGTGGCTCGCTTCTTCACGCGGCTACCCCGAAGACGAAACAGAACTCGCGAATTTTGACCGTGTGCTTTGGCATAGCGGACGCTATGGGTTGAACGAAAGCGAGCAGCAGAACATCAAAGACTATCTCGATGGCGGAGGGAATATCTTCGTTTCCGGTGGAGACATTCTCTATACCTACTACTATTACTCTAGTGGTGAAGGCACTGACGAAACGCATGACGAGGACATCGTCTTCAACGACGCCTACCTCAATGTTGGGTACAGCAACTACGTCGCCTCAGACCTCACATTCCTTGGTGATGGAAATTTTGAGAGCATCGGTGCAGACATCGAAGACTTTGGAAGCGAGAGTGCAAACTTTGGGTATACTGATGTCGTCACTGCAGGCAGTAACGGAGTGGTCGGCGGGTACTTCTGTTCCAACGAGCAAGACGCGCTTGTCACAGTCGACTCGACATACCGATCGGCATTCTTGGGTGTCGGCTTGGAAGTGGTTGAAAAAACGTATCGGGAAGAAATTATTGACAGCGCGCTCGATTTTTTGAGTGGCGATGCACCAAGCGGCGGGTCGTATGATGCGCCGTCGACGTGCGATTCTTCAGATACCGCGGATGATGGAACGGCTACAGACCCTGAAGTGGATGCGGAACCTGATGAGACGCTTCCGGAACCTGGTCAACCCGATGCGGAAGAAGAAAGTGATAGTCCAGAAGTGCTGTTTAACCTTTCTGTCGACGAAATCGATGCGACAACGGCAACCGTCTCGTGGGAAACCGATGAAGTCTTGGCCTATTCTGTGATGTACGCTGAAAATGTTGTTGACAACCAGAACGACAGCTCAGCACTTGGTGACGTCACAAGCGCCACGATTGAAAACTTACAACCGGATACCACGTACAACTTTACGGTGTATGGCGTCTACGATGATGACTCGTTTACCGCTGCACACACCGTGAGCGGCACAACTCCTCCGCTCGCACCATCCATTCCAACGTTAGTCACCGCAAAACGGAGAAAATTAACAGTGAGTCTCGCTGACCCGTGGAGCACTGGCTATCAATTTCGTGTACGCGTCAGTGATGCAGATGGAGTTGATTTTGAGGAAGTGACGCTGGACGTCGGCGATACCGAGGTCACCTTTTCGGGGTTGGAGGCAAAAACCATCTATCAAATCACAGCGGCACTGTTGTATGTCGATGAAAACAGTGAGGAGGTCATCAGTGATTACTCAGAAGCGCTGACGACAGAAACGCTCACGGATCGGGTGAAACGGCCAAAAGTGGAAAAACGAGAGACTGGGCGCGTGCGTATCCGTTGGGAAAAACCGCCGGGGAAAATCGCGCAGTACCGCATTCAACTGTGGGAAAAACAGAGCGGTGAGTATGTAAAAGTGCGCGTGGTGAAAGTGAATAAACACCTCAAAAAAGACGTCAAGAAAAAGTGGATTGCGCATTTGGTGTCCGACACCAAATACCGCGTTCGCGTACGCGCGGTGTTCAACAACGGCGACAACGGAACGTTTTCGAAATATCGAAGATTGAAGACCGTGCAGGAATAAAGGCCGAGAACGGAGATTGACAATACCAAATTTTTGCCGTATACTCATTTTTTATTTACAATGGGCTATATGGCAAAAAACAGCCTCATTCGAGAAGCCCTCACCTACGACGACGTACTCTTGGTTCCCCAGTACTCCGAGATTCTACCGGCAGATACGGTGTTGCGCACACGACTTGGAAAACTCACACTCGAATTGCCGTTGTTAAGCGCGCCAATGGACACAGTGACGGAA
>SBBP01000124.1 GCA_005239655.1 Candidatus Microgenomatus auricola
ACGTGCTGGTTGTGGCGCGGGTGCAAGGGTTCGAGACCGTGGAAGCGGTCAGGAATCGCGTGTTCAGCACGGTGCAGATCCCCGACATCGCGAACCTTCGGGCGAAGCTCGGGTGGATCATGTGGTCGGGTGAGACCGATGCCGACATCGTCGTGCTGGACGAGGAGGTGACGGTCTCGCAGGCGGACTTCGCCACCACGGAGGATCCGGACGATCCGGGCAACACCGAGCTGCCGTGGGAGGAGACGCTGTACACGGGCGATGCCATCGCCTTCTTCCTCCTGGACTGCGGCACGATCGCCACTGCGGAGGGCGGGGAGCCCTTCGCGACACTGGTCGCTGGCGTGACCAACTTCGAGGAGGTGGTCGTGCTCCGTGACGGCCGAGTGCTCGAGGGCGTGAACCTCGCGTACGACGTTGCCGAGCCCGGCGACGAAGTCGTGATCTTCTACGGTGGGAAGATCGCGGCCTGAGGGATGTGACAACCCTCTTTTTTTTTACGTTTTGTGTTGACAAAATTAAGTTTTTCGTGTATTCTATTGCGTCCATCTTCGTTACGGAGGTGGCGCACTTTTGCCGTACCAACGGCGAGGAGTTGTGATGTTGAAGAAGCTGATTCAGCTCCTCTGCCTGGTGTACGTGGTGTGGGGAGCGATGATGCCTGCGTTCGCGCAGGATGAGACGTACACGCGGTGGGAGGGTGATACCTTGGTGGTCCTGGACAAGCGTCCGGACTACCCCGAGGTGACGGTGGTCTACGAGGCCATCGTCGCTGACCGGCCCGAGACCGCCGCACGGCTCGTGATCGAGCGGCCCAGCACGCACGCCTCGCGAGTCGCACTCGCGCAGCAGCTCAACCGCTGGGATGCGTTCATCCTGGCGAGTGCTCTCGCGAACGACTGCCCCGCCGAACTCATCAAGGCCGTGATGGCCCGTGAGAGCGGCGGCAACCCCAACGCAGTGTCGCCAACGGGTGCGACCGGCCTGATGCAGTTCATCCGGTCGACTGCAACGGCCATGGGGGTGCTCAACCGGTACAATCCGGAACAGTCGATCATGGGCGGCGGGAAGTACATCGACTTCCTCCTCGACCGCTACGAAGGGCGGCCGAACCAGTTGGAGCTGGCGATCGCTGCCTACAACGCCGGGCCTGGCGCGGTGGAAGACGCAGGGTACCGCATCCCGCCCAAGCACGAGACGCAAGTCTTCGTGCCCAACGTGCTGCGGGTCTACGCGGTGTACCTCATGCAGGCGCCGATCGCAGGCGCCGAACGCGTACGCCCCGCGCCGGGCGATCCGCTCTGGCCGGAGATCCGCTGAAAGCCGATTCGACTGTTACGGAGGAACAGTTGGGTCGGCTCGCTTTTTTTACTTGATCAAATCATCTCTCGTCAGTATAGTGTGCACTATGAACGCACTCACAAAACGCGCGGACGATTACAGTCAATGGTATTTGGATGTTATTGATGCCGCTGAGCTTGCGGAGCACTCTGATGTTCGCGGCATGATGGTGATCAAACCATACGGCTATGCGATTTGGGAGCGCATGCAACGGGTTCTTGACGACAAGATTAAAGAAACAGGTCACGAGAATGCCTATTTTCCATTGTTGATTCCGAAATCGTTTCTCACGAAGGAGGCATCACACGTCGAAGGGTTTGCCAAAGAGTGCGCGGTTGTGACGCACTACCGGCTGAAGCAGGACCCAAAAACAAAAGAGATGCTGGTTGATCCTGACGCACGACTTGAAGAAGAGCTCATCATTCGTCCCACATCCGAAGCCATTATGTACGCCACGTTTGCAAAGTGGATTCATTCGTGGCGAGACTTGCCGTTGAAAATTAATCAGTGGGCGAATGTGATGCGTTGGGAAATGCGCACGCGGTTCTTTTTGCGCACGTCGGAATTTTTGTGGCAGGAAGGGCACACGGCGCATGCGACGAATGAAGAGGCCGCAGAGGAAGTTGCGAAGATGTTGGAAATGTATCGTTGGTTTGCGGAAGAGGTGTTGGCGACTGCAGTAGTGTCGGGAAAAAAATCTCCTTCCGAAGCCTTTGCCGGTGCGCTGTATACCACAACGATCGAAGCGATGATGCAGGATGGGAAAGCGTTACAAGCCGGAACGTCGCATCACCTTGGACAAAACTTTGCAAAGGCGTTTGGTGTGAAATTTTTGGACAAAAACAATGTCGAACAGTTTGCCTGGCAGACCAGTTGGGGAGTAAGCACGCGCTTGATCGGGATGCTCATCATGTCGCATAGTGATGATGACGGTTTGGTGTTGCCGCCGAACATCGCGCCGGTGCAAGTGGTCGTGTTGCCGATTTGGAGGAGCGAGGAAGAACGTATGCAGGTGAAGCATGCGGTGAACGACATTCGTGAGGATTTACTGGCTCTCGGAGTACGAGTGAAAGTCGATGAGCGTCCAGACGAAACATTTGGAGCAAAAACATGGCGCTGGGTGAAGAAAGGCGCCCCGTTGCGCATCGAAGTGGGCCCGCGTGATGTGAAAAACGAGCACGTGGTTGTTGCGCGTCGCGACAGCGGTGAAAAAGTGATTGTTTCACTCAGCGAAGTGGAGACAACTGTACCGCAACTGTTAAAGGATATTCAACATGCCTTGTTCGCTGTGTCCCGTCAGCGACTGACTGACCGTTCATATCGTGTTGATGCGTATGAGCAATTCAAACAGATGATTAATGATGGTGGATTTTTTTACATGCCGTGGTGTGGTGATGCTGCGTGTGAAGCGCAAATCAAAGAAGAAACCAAAGCGACAATTCGCTGCATGCCGTTGAGTGAAGTTCAAGAAGAAGGCGCGTGCGTGAAGTGCGGCAAACCGTCACTTCAGCGTGTCGTCTTTGCGAAGGCGTATTAACTGGAGGACCGTTATCGTGCACAGCGCCACGACACCAAGCGTATGCATGCGATGCAACGCGGCTTGATGCAGGATCAGAAAGTGATTATAGAATTGTGTGCTGAGGAGCAGTGCGCACCCAGCGCCGAATAGCCAGTGTTGTTTGATGTTTGAGATCCACAGTAGTAGTAGCGGCAGCAGCCAAAAGAGATACTGCGCGTGTATTGATTTTGAAAACAGGAGGAAGAAACACACGATGAGTGTGTATTCATAGAGGATAGTTTTTTGATCCATTGCCTTACGTCGCTTCCACAGAATATACCCCACACCGAGCAACGCTCCAACGGTGAGTGCCGTGAAAACAGTTTCTGCATTTGTGATCATTACTTTTTTCGGTATCTCCGTCCATGCAAATATTCCACTGCGAACCAACATACGGAAGGAGCCGTAGAGAGAGACGCTTTTGTATATGTAGTTTAGCCTCCCCTCAAGAAGCAGCGAAAACGGATACTGCCAAAAACGATACAATCCATCCACACCGAAAAACGGAATCGTGGTCAACCATAACCCAACAGATGTTGCACAAAATGCGACTACCGCGCCCCACTGTTTTTTGATGACGAAATACGCGACAAACAGCACAGGAAAAATTTTGATTGCAGTTGCAAGTGCCAGTGCCATTCCAGAAAGGTACTGCCGACGATAGGCAAGTGCCAGACAGCCGCCGACAAGCAAGAGCCAGATCATTGTGTTGATTTGGCCGGTTTTAAACAAGCCCATGACTGGTCCGGCGTAGGCCAGCATGGTGAGGAGAAGGGAGTACTGTATTTTTTGAAGACGGTCGCGCACACCAAGCCAGATGACACCGTAGTACGTGACCACAAACACCAGTCCATTCAACCACAGCCAGAGATTCGTCAATTGTGGAAGTGAGATCAACGATAATGGAGTAAATAGTACTGCTGCCTGTGGGGGATAAAAAAATTTTGTTCCGCCACGAAAGATGCGAATTTTTTTCACCGCTTGTTTGAATGCTTGTGTATCATAGATCTGTGGTGGATCGAGATGGATTTTGCTCGTCATTGTGCTACCGGCTGTTACAAAGACGGCGAGATCTGTTTGTCCGTACCCGATGCGTACTCGGGCAGGGGTGCTGTGCACGCCTGCCCACACAAAGAAAACGATAGCACAGGTCATGCCAATTTTTTCGAGAATGTGCTGTGTTCGCGGGGCGAGTTTTCGCATGCGAGCGATTATACCATGCGGCGTTATCTGTGAGCAGTTATAAAAAAAGTAGCCCGCTGATCCTGAAGAACTAGCGGGTGAGGGCGAAGGCCTCGGGGCGCGGATGCCCAGCTACGCGTGCCCAGTGCTGCACGCAGCTTTTCATCGGCGTCCGCGCGGAGATCCAGTCGAAGAGCGACTGGTCGAAGGCCGCCGCGTCGCCGATCGGGCGACACAGGCCATCCCAGATGTCCGGCATGCCCCAGTCCATGGCGAGTCGGCACTCCGCGCCGTACGCGTCGCGCTCGACACCCCAGTGGAAGTCGCACTCTTCCGTGGACAGGTGCTCGTCGATAGCGACCTGCCGCGACACCCAGAAGCGCCGTTCGTCTTTCGGCTGCTTCCGCCACTGCTCGAAGTGGTGGTACTCATGGAAGAGCACCAGCCAGGCCTCGTGGACTTCCTCGGCCGTGCGCAGGCCCGACAGCCGCATCAGGCTCATGGAGAACGTTGGCAGAAGTGCACGGCTGTCGTGGTGCTGTATTGCCGCCACGTCGCTGGATCGGATCACCCCGAACGTTGCGAACTCCCAGCTCTGCGTCTGGAAGTTGAGGAGCAGTTCGCCCGAGGTGACCGCCTGGTTGAAGCCGTTGCTGACCTCGGTGCGCGGATGCGCTTCCACCAGCTGCTTCAGTCGCAGCGAGAGGGCGATCTGCTCGGGCGACCCGGGCTGCGGCACGACGCTGGTCGGGAGGGTGAACCCGAGCGGTTCCAGTACCGGCGTCTGCGGTGGGGTGCCCATCGCCGGGAGCGGCGGAGCCGGCAGTTGCGGCCACTCCCGAAGGGGGGCCATGCGCGCCTCCATCGCTGCGGCTTCGGCTTCGCGCCGTGCGGCCTCTTTGCGTGCCGCGACACGTGCTTCGCGACGATGCTCTTCCTTCTCCGCGGCCTGGTACTTCTTCAAGCCTCCGAACCCTAGGACGCTGACCACCGCGATGGCGATGATGCAGACGTTCCAGTGATCGACGCACCAGTACCAGAATTCGCCGAGGGCTTCGCTGATCTTGGACATAAACACCTCCAGTGTGCGTGGATTCCTTAGCACGTTTTTTCGTTTTTGTCAAGAACATGTACGAGAAGGGTACATCGGTAACACTTTGTGATATTTGTAATGAAAATTGATGGGAGGCATGTAGTCGAGTGATTGGTGAGGTCGTTTATAGTTGTA
>SBBP01000063.1 GCA_005239655.1 Candidatus Microgenomatus auricola
GTTCGTAGGCGATGACGATGCGGCTTTTCGCTTGGTCATCAAGACCAGCAAAACCTGTGGCGATCTGTGCACTCACGACTTCCTTTGCTTTCCCTGCGGTTCGTTCGTCGTCAGATTCACCGACTGCAAAAACCGGGAGTAGGCCGACGCGCAGTGCCGCATGCAGTTTTTTGTTCAGCATCTCGTCCGACTCGTTCCACAGTCGACGTCGTTCAGAGTGACCGACGATCACTGCTTGGCAACCGATATCGCGCAACTGCACACCTGACACTTCACCGGTGTATGGTCCGTGGTCTTCCGAGAACAGATTCTGTGCCGCGGGGATCATGCGCAGTGCATGCTGTTGAATACCCGCAACTAACGCTGGCAACAGTGGAAACGACGCCGCAATCACGATATCGCGGTCATCTGGTATTGCCTGCTGTGTGAGAGCATCTAAAAACACTTCCACCTCTGCAGTGGTTTTATTCATCTTCCAATTTGCGACAAACAGTTTTCGATTCATCATCACAGTGGTCTTGCTAACGTTCGGCCCACCCTTTTGCAGCGAGCGCTTCTTCGGCGGCGTGCATCTGCGCTTCTTGTTTAGATGTGCCGCGTCCGGTTGCTACTTCGGCGTCATCTAAATAGACTCCAACAACAAACTGTTTTTCATGATCAGGGCCCGACTCCTCCAACACACGATAGCTGGGTGTGGCACCTTCCACTTCTTGAGAAATCTCCTGAAACCGGCTTTTGGGATCGAGGTAGAGTTTGTATTTGAGGATGTGCGGCAGCTTTGCGATAATGTTGCGATGCACAAACGTTGCCGCAGCATCGTAATCCTTATCAAGATAGATCGCACCGATAATAGCTTCCAGGCTGTTGGCAAGAATGGACTGCCGTGCTTTTGTTTTTGCTTCTTTGGATTCGCCGCGTGAGAGATACAAAAAATCTTCGATCCCCGACTGTTCAGCGACCATCGAGAGCATCTGCGCATTCACCAGGCTGGCGCGCCAATTGGTGAGTTCTCCCTCGGGGTTCGGAAAGTTGCTGAACAGGTGTTCGGTGACCACCAGTTCCAGAACAGCATCTCCTAAAAATTCTAACCGCTCATTGTGGTCAAGTGGAAAGTCGCGGTGTTCATTCAAATATGAACGGTGCACCAACGCCTGACGCAACAGATTGATGTTGCTGAATTTTACGTCCAGTTGTTTTTCAAGTGCTTCGAGATTTTTTTCCATATATTCATCCGACTATTCTGATGCAGGCTCTGCGGTGTCTTCTTTCACAGGAATGTCACCGCTTTTCTCCATCTCGCGGAAGATTGATCCTAACACACCGTTGACAAACTTCCCCGAAGAATCGCCGCCAAATGTTTTGGCAAGTTCAATCGCTTCGTTAATGGCCACTTTTGGTGGAATATCTTTGTCGAATTTCAATTCATAAATACCAATGCGTAGAACGTTGCGGTCCACATTCGTGATTTGCTCCAACGGCCAATCGGGTGCGTAGGTGCGGACGAGTGCGTTCAGCGCATCCAGGTTTTGCATCACACCATTGACGAGCTGTTGTGTAAACTCTTGATCCTCAAACTTTGGCGCAAACACATCAAGGTGGTGTTGCAAAATCTGCTGTAGGTCTTTACTGCCTTCGTGAAAATCCCACTCAAACAAACTTTGGAGTGCCAATGTTCGTCCGAGATGGCGATTCGACATAGGGTTATTTCTTCTCTTCGTCTTTTGCTGATGCTGCTGTGGCGGCGGGTTGTGCAGGCTGCGTGTCGGCGATCTTTTTTCGTTTCTGCATCGTTCGCTCAACTTTAGCTTGCAGATTCAGCACATCGCGGCCGCGGTAGTACCCGCATGATGGGCAGGCCATGTGCGGTTTGGTGGGTTGTTTGCACTGTGAGCAGCTCGTCAACAGCGGTGCGGTCAGAGCGTGATGGGCTCGACGGCGGCGTGTGCGACCTTTACTCAAGCGCTTGGGAGGGACTGGCATGACTTCCTTATTATATGCATTAATGAAAAGCAGATTGACTGCGGTGCAGACTATACAGGAATAAATGTTTTTTTGCAAGCCGTCTTCTTTTTCTTAAACTCCATTTCTGGTATACTCGCACGGTATGCGTTTAGATCGACTGGTGCTTCACGGCTTCAAATCGTTTGCAGAAAACACGGCGTTTGAGTTTACAAAAAATTTCACAGCGATCGTTGGGCCCAACGGCTCCGGAAAATCCAATGTCTCCGACGCCATCCGTTGGGTGCTGGGCGAGCAGAGTGTCAAAACACTGCGTGGAAAGCAATCGACAGATTTGATTTTTGGCGGAAGCGAACAACTCGCAAAATTGGGCATGGCTCAGGTTGAGCTACATTTGAATAACAACGACAGTACCATTCCGCTGGAATACAACGAAGTGGTGATCTCCCGCAAGTTATTCCGCGACGGCGAATCCGAATACCGCATTAACGGCGCGCGCGTTCGGCTGCAAGATATCTTGATGATGCTGGCCAAAGCCCATTTTGGTCAGAAATCGTATGCCGTGATCGGCCAGGGCATGATCACGGAATTTTTGAATTCCTCACCGCAAGAACGCAAAGATTTTTTCGACGAAGCCACGGGAGTGAAAGAATTTCAGATGAAACGCGACCAGGCAATCAACAAACTCATTCGCACCGAAGAAAATTTACTCCAAAGCGAAGCGCTCATCGGCGAGATTGAACCGCACGTGAAATCATTGACGCGACAAGTGAACCGTTTGCGGAAACGCGAAAAAATTGAAGCTGAGCTTCGTGAGCTCCAAGAGAACTACTACGGATCACTTTGGAAAGAATTGGGCAACGAGCAGTCGCAATGGTCACAACAGTTGAGCAGCTCTTCTGTCGAAATTGCCGACCTCGAAACAGCGATGGCAAAAACGCAAGAACACAGCGACGCACTTGCCGATACGGTTTCGCGCGGAGAGCGATACGAGCAACTGCAAAATCAGTTTAATA
>SBBP01000044.1 GCA_005239655.1 Candidatus Microgenomatus auricola
AGGCGAGAGAGAGTGTGCGTGGAAGGATTGCCTTCTACTCCAAAAATGGTTGCAAGAGCTTTGAGGCCATTGTTATCGATCTTGACCTCTTGTGCTGTACGAGCACTCATCTTCACCCACATTTCCGGTGTATGTGCCTTTCGTATTTCAGCAGCTATCCGTTCACGTGTAACGTGAAGTTCATCCAGAGGGACTTTTGTGCGAGGCATTCTCTCACGTTTGTCGCTCTCACCCCAAGAATCTTCATCAAAGAGGTATGCACTGATTTGCGCTTCCCAGTGACTACCACGAGTGACTCTGCGTGCTGCAAAGAACGGATTCATGTGCAAATCTTCTTTCGCGTACTGACTGAGAATGTCGTCTGGAACATACCCTTGCAGCACAAATGTGGCTTCACCCACTTGGTTGCACAGCAGAACGGTTTTGCCAATGCGTGGAATCTCCACCTTCACGTACGATTCTTTACGCATCATCTCTGCAGGCGGTTCTTGGCCCAAGGTAATGATGACATCATCGGAAAAAATCTTGTGTTGCCGCAAGAACGTGATGAAGTCGTTGACGATCGTGTCAAAGCGAACTTCATATTTCCTGCGGTCTTCTCCAGGAACAATAGGTTGCTGGGTGTGCCCAGGGGTCAAAAAAATTCCCGGGTAGTGTAAATACAGATAGGGATGACGTTCTGCTTCCAGAGCAAGCATTCTGCGTTGTGATTTTGATGCAACACCCAACACGTCGTTGATATCGCGAGGCCTTCGTTCTGCATAGGTCAGTGCTGCTGTGATGTCTTGAGTTTGAATATCTCCTTCGAAACCAAAGGTCGTAATACCCGTTTCAAGCTGCTCTAAAGAAGCCATGAGTTGAGCATACGCACCTTCTGAGCCGTCGTATTGCATGGCATCATTCAGCGCGACTGCCAGAAGATGGCGATAGCGCTCACGCCGATCGCGTTCGACAGGATCAAGTGTGCTGCGGATAATTCGTTCAGACATGAAAAAAGGTTAGCATTGGGGAAGACAGAAAGCAATAATCAGTTGTGTGTCGCTGGTAAGGCTATTCGAAGTGCGCGTGAAGTGCGCGTAAAGAAGTTGACGTTTTCTAGAAAATACAGGACAATGCATACACTATGGCATCCGCTTTTTTGTCGAAAGACAACTTTACGAAAGCAAAATTGATCACGGCTGCAGCGCTGATTATTTTTGGTGCGATCTCACGCTATCTCCTCAAAGATATCCCAAACATTGAAACGATTACGGTTGTTTCACTGCTCGCGGGTTCACTTCTCGGCGGCATCTGGACGATCGTTGTTGGGCTTGCTGTTGTTGCGATAACAGACATCTTCATCGGCAACACCATCATCTTCGCCTATACCTGGTCAGCCTGGGCAGTGATGGGATTTTTTGGATTCGTCCTTCGCAAACGTGCGAAGAAACCGGTTCGCCACGCACTGGAACTCACCGGCACAGGAATACTCGGTGTTCTGTTTTTCTACGCATGGACAAATTTTGGCGTCTGGCACATCGGGCACCTCTATCCACATACCATTGACGGCCTCATCGCTTCATATGTTGCCGGCATTCCATTCCTCAAATACCAAATCATTAGCACCGTGCTGTTTGTCCCGACGGTTGCGTTAGTCACGATCGTGGCATGGAATCGTGTACCGCAATGGATCAGGACACGGGAAAACCACAAAACGGCATCGACGGCGTATGCCCGAGGAGAAAAATAGTACAGTCTCAGAAAACGTCGAGTCGCAAGAGCAACTCACGCTGGAGCAGCAGAACCATCACATGCTCAAGGAAATTTTGCGCACCGTCCGTTGGACGCGCAGAATTCACGCCACCTCACTCATCATCACTATCACGTTTATTGTTTTGCCGCTCATTAGTGCAATTGTGATACTTCCACGTGTCCTGCGCAGTTTCACGGGCGTACTCAGCCAGTACGGCCAAGACTCTGGAATTGCGCCAAACGGCAGCATTTTTGATCTCCTCAAACAGCTGCAACAGCAGAATGTGCAACCTGCTGAAGACTCATCATTACAATGAGGCAAAACCAATGAAAATCACCATGCAGACCATCCTCGGCGAACTTCTGGAGGAATACCCAGGCGCCGAAGCAGTGATGAAAAAATATCTCGGCGAGGCCTACTGCCTCACCTGCCCGGGAAAAATGTTTGACACCATCGGAAATGGTGCAATGTTGCACGGCATGAGCGACGCAGAAGCAGAAAACATGCTGAGCGACCTGCAGGAAGTGGTGGACAACCAGGAACGTGAATCCCAACAACACATCAATCAATAATTTTTTTATACTATTTTTATGACACGAACACACATCGTCACGTCAATTTCATCCATCGTACTTATAACACTCTGCGCTGTGCTCGGGGTCGCATGGATTGCAATCGCAGAAGAAGAGAGCGACTCAACCAGCGAAACACAACCCACCTCCATCGCAAATAATCTCGGCCTCTTCGGCGGATCAACAACGGACATTGCGATTGATGCCACCAACGATGTGTTATACCTTGCGGTGATGTCTCCAAACGGCATTTTTGTTTCTTCAGACATCGCAGACGAATGGACAGGACTGCCGTCGACTGTGAACTACGGAGTCGGAAAGGCCGTGGAGGTGGACAGCGACACGGGAACAGCATACGCATTGATCGGTGACACACTTTTGCGCTCAACGGATCAGGGTGAGAACTGGGACGATATCGGTGGAAACATCACCACACCGTCAATGGGACAGGTTATGCTCTTCGCACACGGGCGTGTCTTGGTTGCACAAAACGATGGGAAAGTGGTCACGAGCGATGATGACGGAGAAACATTTTCGTCAGCAGAAATCACGACAGGTGGGAGTATCACCTCGTTGGCCGCAGCCAGCAACAGTGAGGTGTACTATGCAGTGGTGACAGCCGGTAACGATGTGGATAGTCTGTATCGCAGTACAGATAGCGGCGCAACGTGGACAGACATGAATGTGTACAGCGCTGGAGTAAACGTTGACCACCAGATGTCAGAGGTTGGAGTCGATCCATTCGACGATAATCACCTCGTGGTCATTTCGGATACGGGAAGCCCCGCATACCAAACGTTTGACGCTGGAGCAACATGGGAAGCGATCACGAATGACGGAAGTGCAGTGAATGGTGGACATGTCACTTGGGATGCAAACGGACGAATCTATATTGGATTTCTGTATACGGACAACCCCGCAGTCGAATCGCCGGTCTGGAGTTCAGTCGAAACTTCGACACCACTCTCCAGCATTGCAGCAGATCAATTCCTCATCAATCCTGACGACACAGCCGTACTGTACACGAATAGTGGAATCGGTTTCGCGAAAAGCACAGATGGGGGAGAGACCTGGGAAGATAGCGTTGAAGGACTGATCGCAGTGAAAGCTTATGACATTGTGCAATCCAACGATAAGGAAGTGGTATGGATTGGCGCTGACGGCGGTCTCGCAAAAACCGAAAATTTCACCGATGATGAACCGACATGGGAATATCCGATTACGCCTTCCGAAGGCATCTCCGACATTTGGGCCGTGTGGGTGGATCCGGAAGATCCAAATATCGTCGTTGCCGGAATGAGCACGTTTTTGAGCTATAGCGAAGACAGTGGAATCACGTGGACACAGTCCAGTGCACCAGAGTTTGGTGGTGTCGTGCTCGACATTGAGCAATCCAATCTTGATGATGAAACGCTGTATGCGGTGACCGCAGACTACAATTTATCTGCTGTTGACACTGGCACGGTGTTGATGAGCGGGGATCGTGGTGTGACCTGGACTGACCTCGAAGTTCCGGGCGACCTGCCAGCGCGCGAACTTGCTGTTGGAAGCGACGACACGCTCTATGTCGGAATTGGCGGAGACGCTGAGGAAACAGGAGTCTATACATACACGAGCGATGTTGGATGGGCGAAACTCGATGAATTCCCAGTCAACGACATGGTGATCACGAGTATCGTTGTCGACACCGCAAACAGCGATAGGCTCTATGTCACCACGGCGGACAACGGAGATGCAGCGCAACTGTATGTGAGTGAAGACGGCGGAGCAACGTGGACACAACTGAGCACAGGGTTAGAGGAAGTCCACAATCTTGATACATTGACGCTGCAAGATTCAACAACTCCCTCAACACTCTACGTTGCCGGGCAAGGCACGAGTCTGGATGGCGAGGTCTATAAATCTTCTGATGGCGGTGAAACGTGGTCACTGTTCTACACGGGCATGAAGCAGGAAAGTTTTTATGCCATGCTGTTTGACGGGCTGCTTCTCGGGAACGACCGAGGAATCTACAGTTTGCAGTCACGTGCAACACTGCGTCTCCGTGTTGCGGACTCACGTGTTGGCTCTGGTGACCGAACGACAGTGACTGTTCTTCTGAAAGATAAGACAACACAAAAACGGATAAAAAATCAGCGTGTGAAACTCTACAAGAAAACTGCAACATCCGACGGGTGGAAAATGATCGGTCGAGTAAAAACAGACGCAAAAGGGAAGGCTCATCGTGTCGTACGCATCAACAAGACCACTCGCCTGAAAGCACGTTGGGTGCCACAGAAGAAAGCAGCGAACGAATACGCAAAAGCCACCTCAACCATTGAGAAGGTACAGGTCGAATAACATCAACTATGCAACAGTACGATATTCCACAACCACCGAGGCCACCACGTCCCAAAACACCATCGCAAACACAGTCGCGACCTGTATTCACTGTTATCCTACTACTGTGTGGATTCATCAGCGGAGCGGTCGGCGGTGGAATCACCGGCTATGTCGCGTCGTCGGCAAACCGGCCGACAGCAGAAGCACAGAATACCGAAACAACGCGCACGGTCGTTGAAGAGTCCGAAACCACCACCGTGGTTGAAGACACAAAATCTTCAGTGGTGAGCATCATCATCAGCAAAGAACTTCAAAAGCAACGGGCAAGTAATCCATTTGCAGGTAATCCATTTTTCGATGATTTTTTTGGACAGCAGCAACAGCAGCAAGAAGATGATGGAACAGGAGAAACCGAGACTGTAGAGATTTGCAGTGGAACCGGTTTTGTCATCTCCGAGGACGGCATGATTTTGACCAACCGACATGTCATCTGTGAGGAGAACGCGGAATACACGGTCGTGTTTGATGACGGCACAACCTACGATGCAAAAGTCCTCGCACGCGATCAACTCACTGATTTGGCGATTTTGAAAATCGAAGCAACGGGATTGAAGCCGCTAGAGTTGGCAGATTCCGATGAGGTGGAACAAGGACAGACGGTGATTGCGATCGGTAATACTCTTGGACAGTATTCGAACACGGTCACCAAAGGCATTGTCTCGGGTTTGAGTCGCGACATCGGCGGCAATTACACAGGCTTGATTCAAACCGATGCCGCAATTAACGAAGGCAACTCCGGTGGGCCGTTATTGAACTTGTCGGGCGAGGTGATTGGCATCAACACGGCAGTGGATCGCTCGGGTGAAGGGATTGGATTTGCAATTCCAGTCAACGAAGCCAAGGTGGCAATCGACAGCGTCAAGGAATACGGTCGGATTGTTCGGCCAGCGCTCGGCATTCGATATATTCCGATCGATGCCGCATTGGCTGAGGCCAATAACCTTCCGTACACCTACGGTGCGTACATTCGTTCAGATCTTCAAAAACAATTTGGAGTTATTTCAGGGAGCGCGGCAGATAAAGCGGGTCTCCAAGAAGGCGACATCATTCTCGAAATTGATGGCGTGAAGATCGACGAAGAGAATACACTGCCGGAGATCATCAAACAGTATGTGATCGGCGACGTGATTACGGTCAAGGTCTATCATGACGGTGAGGAAGGGGATGTGACAATTACGCTTGAGGAGTTGCCGCAAGCAGAAAATACAAATCAGTAATAGGCTTGTGTGTTACAATGTGTGTCTATGGATACCGCACCGCTTTTAGAACTGCAGAGCAAAATCACCCAAACGTGGGAGTTACTCAAGCTCGACGAAAAACGCCAACGGATTTTTGATTTGGAAGCGCTGGTCAACGATCCGGCGTTTTGGAAGGATCAGGAGAAGGCGCGCGGTGTCTCGCAAGAACTGAACGAACTCCAGAAGGAAATCGACACGTGGAAAACCATTCAGCAGGAAGTTGTAGAAACGGTCGAATTGGCTTCCCTGGCTGAGAAGGAAGGAGATGAGTCGCTGCAGCAGGAGATCGAGAAAAAAACAGTCGAGTTGCAGCAGCGGTTTGAAAAATTGGAATTCTTCATTATGCTGTGTGGCGATTACGACGATCACGACGCGATTGTGGCGTTTCATGCCGGTGCTGGCGGGACCGATTCACAAGACTGGGCGGAAATGCTGTTGCGCATGATCACTCGATTTGCCGAACAGCGTGGCTGGCATGTGGAAGTGATTGATATTTCGCATGGTGGAGAAGCGGGGATTAAGAGCGCGACTGTGCATGTGAAAGGCCGGTATGCGTATGGCTATCTGCAATCCGAAAACGGAGTGCATCGTTTGGTGCGGCAATCACCGTTTAATGCTGATGCGCTGCGTCAAACGTCGTTTGCATTGATCGAAGTGATTCCTGACCTTGGGGAACTGGACGAAATCCAAATCGATGAAAACGATTTGCGTATCGATGTCTTTCGCGCTGGCGGACACGGCGGCCAGGGCGTGAACACCACTGATTCCGCTGTTCGTATTGTCCATGTGCCAACCGGAATCGTCGTCACCTGTCAAAACGAGCGTTCACAGTTGCAGAACAAAGCGACAGCGATGCGCATCTTGAAGAGCAAGTTGCACAAACAGCATCTCGACGAACAGGAAGCCGAAAAAAAGAAACTTCGCGGCGAATACACATCTGCAGAGTGGGGAAATCAGATTCGGTCGTACGTCTTGCATCCGTACAAAATGGTGAAAGATCACCGCACGGAGTACGAAGTGGGTAACCCCGATCGTGTGCTCGACGGTGACCTGGACGGCTTCATGGAAGCCTATTTACGCTGGAAGCAGTCATCGTAGATTCAAGATCATGCCATTTTTATTCAGAGAAGAGATACCTTTTGGAATTGACCGATGAATAACAGAGAGTGGCCGTCGACGTGGAGAACTCTCCGCACAGTGCTGTTGCCTCTTCCGCGCCGTCAAAGTTCACCATGGTGTAGCTAACAGCACCATCGATGCAGGATTGTAATTGTGCCGCCGAACCGCTGGTGCAGACGGACTCAATCAATTCTCCATTTCCAATATTCAGTTTTGCAACCGCACTTCCAACACCGCGCGTGCATGTGGATTGGTATCCGCTTTCCGCGGTGAGGCATACGGCAAGCATATCCGTGTATGCGTTCTCATGCAGTTCCAGGTAAAAACGCGGAGCATAGAAGTAGCACGCCCCTTTGTATTGCGTGGCTTGATCGGCGCAGGGGAACAACGGGCGATCGGCATCGCGATATGCAGAGGGATGCATTGCGTCATCGGCATGGAAGTTTTCCATGAAGACTCCCTCATAGCAGCGTGCGCGCGCCTCGGCAGACACGGCGGTATCGCACAACTCCAAAGCGAACGGTAAATCATTGTTCGCAGAGAACATCAGCCCATGACCAACACCGTGGTAGCATTTGCCGGTATCAAGTCCTGTGCAGATCGTTTGCATTTCTGTGCGAACATCTTCCATCTCCAAAAATGCCGTCTCAATCATACCGTGAATATACCCGGAACCGCAGAAATCATCTTGATACGCAAGTGCGTCGGCGAGACTTTCGGCACGTTCAAAGTTCGCATTGCCAATTTCGTGCGCCAAGCCATGGCAAATGCGTAAGGTCTCGGGTTGGTCCTCTGTCAGCATTTCGAGTTGCTGCATCGCAGCCTCAGGGCCACTCGTGAAGACGACCGCGACGAGTTGGTCGGCGAGCATACGATACGTATCTTCAGAAATAGTCCGAATGCCAGAAGCACTAGCGAGCTCATCACCTGTAGGGGGGGCGAATAGGTTTCAGTTTCTGCTGCTTCAACTGTAGAGGTGACCATTTTCTGCTGTACTTCCTTTTGGTGTGTCGAGTATCTTGAGAGAAACAGAAGAAACGCTGGGATAGCGAACGCAATCGTGGCGACTGTGGTTACCTTCAGTAACTTTCGGATGGTTTGTTTCATCAGCGTGGCAGTAGGTATCTGCTTGTATCATGCGGCATGTGTATTGAGTTTGCAACTGCTTTTTTTGTGTGCAGAACAGCGATTGCTGAAAACGCGCGAATAGGATATACTCTCGCATTATGTGTGGTATTGTTGGGTATATTGGAAAATCTCCAGCCAAGCCGATCCTCTTGGAGGGTTTAAAGCGGATGGAGTATCGCGGCTATGACTCTGCGGGTATTGCGGTTATTCAAGATAGCAATGCGAAGACTTGTAAGAAAGCCGGCAAGCTTGGCGAACTTGCCAGCGTGTTGCAAGACAAGGAACTGCGCGGCAGTGTGGGCATTGGCCACACGCGTTGGGCGACGCATGGCGTCCCAAATGATGTGAACGCGCATCCGCACACGGACTGCAAGAACGAAATTTACGTCATTCATAATGGCATCATCGAAAATTTTCAATCGTTAAAAGAACGATTGCACAAAGCCGGTCACACGTTTGTGACAGAAACCGACACTGAAGTGCTCGTGCATTTAATCGAAGAGCACATGAAAACAAAGAAGGCGTTGGAAGTGGCGGTGCAGGGAGCACTGCGCGAAGTGGTTGGTACCTATGGCGTTGCCGTGGTGAGCACGCTGGATCCAGAAAAAATTGTTGCCGCGCGTTTAGGCAGCCCACTGATGCTTGGTATCATCGGAAAAGGCGAATTCATTGTCGCGTCAGATGCGACAGCGATTCTGCCGCACACACGTGAAGTGGTGTACTTGGAAGAACGCGAAATTCTAACGGTCACCCCAAAAGGCTATACCATCAAAACCCTCGGCAATAAATCGGTGAAGCGTGAATCGAACCGGATTGAATGGGATACCACGCAAGCAGAGAAGAACGGCTATCCGCATTTCATGCTGAAAGAAATCATGGAGCAGCCGGAGGTGATTAT
>SBBP01000127.1 GCA_005239655.1 Candidatus Microgenomatus auricola
CAGCGCCGAGCACAAATCCATCTCTACGCGGTGTGATGAATTCAGCCAGCGATTCTCCTGTGCGACAGGTGCGGATCACTTCTTCTGGCATCATCCACACGCTGTGCGAAACCGACACGTTGAAACGACGTTCAATTTCACGTAAAAACGAAAACAAGACATCGAACTGACGCCAAGACTCACCTTTCCGCTCATCTTGCCAGGCAATACAGATCCCCAGTGCGCGACTTTCGTGCATGAGCGAATCTGGCAATGCATACTGCTGCTGAACAGCCAACTTTTTCTCTCGTAAACGATCCACATATGTTTCGAGGAGTCGTAACTGCGCAGCAAGATCGCCTCGAGTTCGAAATTCTTGAGCTTCCTTCTGAATCTCGTCGATGCTGCAACGATGAACTCCAGCGTAACTGTTGTGAATCCAATACCAGCGGTCACGGTACGTTTCGAGCGGTCCGTTGGAAGAAAGAATCGTAAGCAAGTCCACCTCGGCTTTTTGAAAAAACGATGTGTCTTCTGGAGCAGTCAACGCTTCGAGCGCTGTGGAGTGTTGCTGTCCCCGTAATCCAGATTCGTTCAGCTGACGTTCGATATCTGCGGCCGCACCCCATGTGGCCAACTCCGGCAAACCAGCGTATGCCCAAAACTGTTGAAATCGCGAAACCCACTGCTCGAATTCGTGGAGAAGTGCGTCGTCGGAATATGCTGCATAGCCTTCAACGTATGCACGCTCAGCATCGTAACGTAAGAGTTCAACCTGCGCGTCATAGGATGCTCGAACAGCCGCACGTGCATCATTGGACAACATGAAATGCTCAAACGCATTCCAACTGTGACGAAGCAGCTCCGCATTATCCTGCATCCAAATAAATCGATGCTGTTTCGAGAGCAGTGCGCCATCTGGCCACCACTGCTTGCCATAGGTCTGTGTCAGATTCTTGAGTAACCCCATCACAGGAAACTGCAGCGTGATGAGTTGGCCATCCAATGGTCCCCAACGGAACAACTCACGATGTGGATCGAGGTCAAATTGAAATGTCATACGAGTCGAATATGACCAGAAGAAAAATCGATCTCCACACGATCTCCGTTCTTCAACATTTTGCTGGCATGCTGCGTACCGATAATACACGGTATTCCAAGCTCACGCGAAATCACAGCGGCATGTGAAGTGATCCCACCTTCATCGGTGATAATCGCTGCCGCATGCTTCATGAGTGGAACGAACTCCGGACGTGTCATGGATGTGACCAAAATGTGACCGGAAATAAATTCTTGGGTGTTGACATCGGTCACCACCTGCACAATCCCAGAAAATGTCGCGTTCGCTGAGCCACGTGATGCCACGATACCCTTCAGCGTGTAGCGCGACTCCGCATTGAGCGCACGATACAGTAGAGTTGCGTCATCGCCCGTAAAAATCGTCAACGTGCTTTCCGGAGATTCACCATCCCATTGTGTCATGAACACAGCGTTCGCTGCACGAGCTTCACATTGGGCTTGACGAACAGTTGTTCCGTTGGTGAGCAAAGAATGGACTTCTTCTTTCGTGTACCATTCGAGTAGCGACTTTGAAACACACGTCACCTCAGCGATGCGATCCAGAATACGCGAAAGTGCATGCGTTGTCCGCACCATAGATTCTTTCCGCTCGTCCATCCATGCCCCAATTGCGCGCATAATCGAAAAATCATCAACTAAATCTTGCGTCAGCGCAGCCTGTGACATGACTGTCGCCTGCTCTATAGCCAGACGGTCAATTTTTGTATCAAGATCAGCAAGGAGCCGTTCGCAGTCGGCATTGTGCTGTATTTTTTCGTCACTCCGCAGCTGCTCAAAAAGTTTCGACGGTGTCAGTGCGGGACTTCCGGCATAGTTCACACTGATCCATTGATATCGTTCACAGAATCGTTCCGCATCATGGCGGAAGAGCGCATCGGATTTCGTCTCTTTCCACGACTGCGCGCGCTTGATGGTGTCACGATACTGTAACAGCAGCTTGGCTTTTTCCGCCTGGAACTCCTCCATAAAACTGACAGCGAGCGGTGTTGCGAGCGTCATCATGATACGTGTCCGTTCTTCTGGTGCGATATCGGACAAGTCTTCAGCCATACGTTGAGGCAGGACAAATGAATTGTAGTCATCAATGCACTCAATAAATGTCCCCCACCGCACGGAATCGATTGCTCGACTGAGCAGTGCCTGATAGGAATGCAACAACTCCTCTTTTCCCCATTGCTCCGATTCACGCACGACGCGATCAATAAGAGCCAGCAGCTCATCACGCACGACCACCCATCGTTCGTGTTCCCCATCAATAAAACGATGATCTCCTTGATACCGTTCTTTGAGCCATGCGTACACTTTCAGTCGTTCATCACTCGGTGTTTTCTCTTGCGTGTATCCGTTCCGTACCGTTAAACACGCCATCGACAAATAGTCTGGGTGAAAATACATGCGATACTCAGCAAACGAGTACAGAAAATAACAGTACTGCCACTTTCCCGGACATTCTTCACTCCACCACGAATGTTGCGCAATGCGCTGTTGTGCTTCGTTAGCTGTCATATTTTTCGAACCACGCCACTGTCGGCATCCAATTCCACGCGATCCCCGTCACGTAAGACAGACGTCGCCTGCTGTGTGCCGGTCACACAGGGAATTTTGAGTTCACGAGAAATCAGTGCGGCGTGGCAGGTAATGCCACCTTCATCGGTGATGATGCCGCCGGCTTTTCGTATCACAGGCATGAGTTCCGGGCGAGTCATCGCAGAAACGAGAATATCTCCAGCCTCAAACTTCGCAAAATCTTTTGTGCTGTTCACCAGTTTCACCACACCAGTCACATGCCCTTTCATGGCGATTTGCCCTTTCAATTCACGAGATGCGTCCGCAAACACTGCCGCCTTCGCTTCTTTGAATGCACGAATCGCTTCCGGGTAATCGAGAGTGACTGACGTATGGGTATCACCATTGTAAATCTGCAAAACTCCATGTTCGCGACGGTGTGAGAGCCGCTCTTCGACATTGGGCGACAGGAGCAACGTCGTATCGCGTGGATCCAAGCAACGCAACAGTTCAATAGACAGTCCAAACTCCTGTGAGAGTGCATTCATGAACTGTTGCAACACCCAATTACTCAGCTGCGTTTGTCGCTTTCGCTCTTCTCTCCAATCCGTCAAGTCCGCAAAGGCAAGTACAATCCCCTGCTCACGAGGCGTGAGTTGATATTTCTGAAATAGCTTTTCTTTCTCCGCCATTACATTTGCGTTCCACTGTTCAATTTCGCGCAAACGCTTTTCTTGATCTGCAACAGACGGATGCTGCTTCTGCACTTCCTCAATTACAGAAACAAAATGCTTCACCGGCAATTCGATGGCTTGAATGTAATCGTTGTTCATCCAGTGAAAATCGTGCTGTAGTTCCGCAGACAAATGAGCACTCGCGTTCAACAGGCCACGTAGCACCGCCTGCTCAAGTCGCATTGGTGTTGTGGGAAGATGGTGACGCACAAGCAGCTCACGTTCTGTCGGCAATAGCTCCAGGTGGTGCGCAAACACCTCTTCTTCCAACACCGTGTGTCCATCGGGATCAAAACAGTCAATGATGAACGAACCTTCCCAAATGTACTGGATAACTTTTTGGTAATGCCCGAGCTCCGTCAGCAGAGCATCCCGGCCAACCGTTTCAAGATGAGCAGTACGTATGTTCTCTGCATACTCGTCATGGAATGCTTTCCGCTCACGCCATTCCCGGCGCAGCGGGGTGATTTCGGACTCACGACTGGTAATCGCGTCCAAAATTTTTCGCGCAGCTGCAGTCATGTGCCCGCGGTGAAAAACAAAATCCAGCTCATCGTGGCCAATGTACCCTACGGAAAGACCAGGAATGATGTCGAGGCAGGTATCAAACGCTGTTGCCGTAAAGAAAAAGCATCCGCCTGCTCCCTGACGATACAATGGCGCAGTGCTCATAAATTGCTCAACCTCCTCCATCACAATTTTGTTGTCTTTAGGCATAGCGCACCTCTCCTTTCTCTCCATCCATAACAATCGGCGCGCCGTCGTGAAAAAATGTCATGGCTGATGTGCAACCAATCATGCACGGAATTTTCAATTCACGTGAAACAATGGCCGCATGACAGGTGATGCCGCCCTGTTCGGTGACGACTGCTGCTGCCTGCTTCATCAGCGGGATAAATTCTGGTGTCGTTTGACTGGTAATCAAAATATCGCCTTTTTTGAAGAGGTGAAAATCGTTGCGGCCACGAATAATTCGAGCCGGCGCCGTGACAACCCCTTTGAATGCCACTTGGCCTTTTAAAAAAGACGCATCCTTCTTTTCCTCTAAAAATGGTGCGAGGTCCAGTGCGATACACTCATCGCCTTGAATAACAGAAAGTTCACCAGCGTTGAGAAGCGTCACTGCGCCGCTGTGTGCACGTTCTTCCAAGATGTGCCACGATCGATCACGCATCATCTGGCGGAGCTCCTGAGGCATCATCCAAAGCACTGTATGAAACGGTATGCCCGTCTCTTTAGAAAGGTCATGGAAGAACGGCCAGAGCAGTGCATTCATGCGCAACACTCCTTGTTTGCGCATGTCAGTCATGTGCGAAATACGATCCGAACAATCGATTATTTTTTGTAAGTCTTGAGAAAGGTGAAACTGAGCGTAGAGATCTTTCTTCCGTGCTGCTTTTGCTTCCGGCGCCATTTCGAACTGTTGAATATGTTGCGCGGTCACTTCCCCACTCTCCTGCAACGCGCGAACACGCTGTTCAAACTGTTCCACGGTAATCGGTTCAGACTCAATGTAGCTATTCTCGACCCACGCCCAGTTGTGGGCATGCTGTTGTAACAGCCGTGGCCATTCGGATTCCGGTTGCAGAACAATCTTCATCAAATCAATTTGTTGTTGCTGGACAAAGGAGGTTTGCAACGGTACAGCAAGATCAGCAATGACTTGCTCTCGATCCGGTACATCCTTCGGCAATTCGCGATCAAACCATTCGAGTAACCAATCTGCACCTCCTGAGGTCAAAAACACATCATTGACGTAACCATACAAGCCAACCTGAGATTCGATATCACACAGGTGATACAGCGCTTCAGCGCGCATGGAAATATTCGTCCTCGATTGATGAAGTGCGTATTCCTGCTCAGCACGCACAAAGGCATCCCACGCTTCAAAAAAACCAGATTCAAAACGATTTAAAAATGATTCCTCTTCAAGAACGCGTTGCAAGAACTCCTGTCGCGTGCCAACCATATCGGCAATGTTCCACAACCAATGGTGCATTCCATCCGGTGTCGCAATCGTCAGACCAAGTCGTTGCGACCACGGAAACGTGCGCATCATTTTCTGAATGCTCCACACCTGTACCTGCCACGGAAACGCACGCACTTGATACGACTTCGCATACCAGTCTGTGTGTGCGGAAAATTCTGCAAATGACTTTTTTGTACGACCATCCATAGACGTAAAAGCCCCCGACGAGCGGGGGCCTCCGGCATCATTTCTTCTTCAACTCTTTCTTGACCGCGTTCCACTCTTTCTTGAGTTGTGCGGCCAGTTCCGCCCCTGCGTCCCTGCTCATTTTTTTCTGTTGCTGATACTGTGCAATCACTTCATCGACAACACGCTCGTACGCGATTTTCGAAATACCCGAAAGCTTCTCCGCACGATGTGCCACCTGACGTGCGATCTCCGCTGCATACAACTTTCCTTTCTTTGCCAGTTTTTTTCCACGTGCGGTCTGCGTCAAAAAACCAACAATACCGGCGGCAACCGCAGCGGCAACACTAGCACCAACCACAAATTTGGATGTCTTTTTCATAGGATGTTGAGTTATTGTATAGGTAGTATAGAAAGTTCACTACGACAAGTCAACGGATTCATTCACCTGCGGCACATGCACAGGCTTTCCAAGCACGTCCAAGAGATGTGCCTGTAGTGCAAACGCCTCCTCTTCTTCACCATGAGTCAAGAAAATGCCTTTGAGCTGTTTCTGGTCAAATGCCTGTACCCACGATGTCAGTTTCGGCTGGTCTGCATGCGCCGAATATCCACCAATTGCACGAATTTTCGCGCGCACTTCGACATCCTTGCCCGCAGCACGCACATGCCGCTCGCCATCACGCAAGCGTCGCCCAAGCGATCCACGCACTTGATAGCCCACAATCAAATACTGATTTTCTTCGCCACTAATGTAGTTTTGGATATGGTGGACAATGCGGCCACCTTGCGCCATCCCCGAACCTGCAATGATAATTTTTGGAGCCGGCTGTCGAACGATCGCCTTGGACTCCTCTGCGGTTTCCGTCATGATCAAACCAGGGAAGTCGAACACATCGCTATCGTTACGCATAACCTCGTGCGCTTCCGTGTTCAACCACTGTCGATAGGTTTTAAAAACAGAAGTGGCTTTGATCGCGAGTGGACTGTCGAGAAAAATCGGCACCGGCGGCAACTCTTTTCGGTTCACCAACTCATTCAGTTCGTACAAAATCTCCTGCGTCCGTTCCATGGCAAATGCGGGGATCATGAGCACCCCTTTCATGGTTGCGGTTTCGTAAATTGCTGAACCAAGCATGAGTGCACGAGTCGCTGGGTCCTCGTGTGTTCGACCTCCATAGGTCGATTCCATGACCACGTAGTTTGCTTCTCCAATCACATCAGTGGGATTCAACAACGGAACAGGAGGATTACCAATGTCGCCACTGAACACAATGGTTGTGCCATCAACCGTCACACGAATCATTGATGACCCCAAAATATGACCAGCATCAAAACATTCAATCTGTGTATGCGAATCAAGAACGATAGGCTGCCGATACTCCACCCCAACAGCTCGTCGGCTGATCTCTGCAACATCATCATCCGTATAGAGTGGCTCGCGGCCGTGCCATTTGGCCTCCCGACCAAGGATATGTGCGGAATCCGCTAACGAAAGCTGCACCAAATCGATCGTTGGCCGCGTCGCAAAAATTTTTCCAGCAAAACCC
>SBBP01000006.1 GCA_005239655.1 Candidatus Microgenomatus auricola
CCGCAGAATCAAATGCGCGTTTGTCAAATCCAATGACGGCATCGGCAAAATCTTCCCACGTTTGGTAGTCGAGTAAGAGCCCTGTTTTACCGTGCTGGATAATCTCTCCGGCACCGCCTCGACTGTAGGCGATCACCGGACGACCAGCGGCCATGGCCTCAATCATCGTAATCCCAAAATCTTCTTCCTGCGGATTCAGAAATGCTGCACATTCCGCATAGAGTTTCCGCAATGCATCGTTACTCACCCGCCCCAAAAATTCGACATTGGGTTGTGCCATTTTTTTCAGTGCAGGCAGTGCCGGTCCAGAGCCAAAAATCTTCAACGGTTTTCCAGTCGCATTGAACACCTTCACGAGCAAATCAAACCGCTTATAGGGGACGAGTCTTCCGCCCGCAAGGAAATAGTCTTTGACGTCTTTGGGCTGTGCAACAAAAAAAGATTCTACGTCGACTGTCGGATAAATAACGCTACTTTCACGGTGGTAGTATTTTTGGATTCTGCGCTGTACAGCCTGAGAATTCGCGATGTAGATATCTGCACGTTCAGCGGCGATGCGATCCCACATGCGCACTTTCGTGAGAAAGAGCGGTAACAGTTTTTTCAATGCCGGATTCACTCCCAGCTCCTCAACATAGGAATGGGTATCGCTCCACAAAAATCGGGTCGGCGTGTGGCAGTAGGTGATATGGAGTGTGCTCGGACGGGTGACCACACCTTTTGCAAACGATGACGACGTTGACAACACGACGTCAAATGCGGAAAGGTCAAAACTTTCTACTGCGCTGGGCATGAAGGGAAAAAACCATTGGTACTTCTTCACACCAAATGGGACGTGCTGTAAAAATGATGTGCGTATGTCTTTCGTAAGAAAAAACGGGTCGGCGTTGCGTGGATTGTGAACGACAACATAGAGAGGTGCATCGGGCCAGATTTCACAAAATGCTCGCAACACCTGCTCTGCCCCTCCGTTTTGTGCTAAATGATCATGGACCAGTGCGATGTTCATAACAGTCATTATAACGCACGCCGTGATTTGAGTAAGGCAAGCGGTGTTTTGAGAAGAATAACAAGATCCAGCCAGAGCGCCCAGTTCTCCATGTAAAATGTATCCAATCGCACTTCATCCTCAAAATTCAGATCTGAACGGCCAGACACCTGCGCCATACCCGTAATACCAGGCTTCATGTACAACACGCGACGGTGATGCTTTTTATACTGCGCGACCTCTTCTGGCAAGTGGGGACGCGGACCGACGATGCTCATGTGACCACGCAACACAAGGAAAAACTCTGGTAATTCATCGATCGAAAACCGACGCAACACCCTCCCGATCCGTGTGACGCGTGGATCGTTTTCAATTTTGACCAGCGGTGAACCTTCACGCATGTTTTGTTGTTGCAGTGTGTCCGCATATCGCATGGAGTCGGTATTCGGCTTCATTGTACGAAACTTAAAATAGAAAAACGGTTTTCCATTTTGACCCACCCGGCGCAATGGCGAACCATCGTCGAGACGAGAAAAGAAGATCGGCCGACCAGAATCAATGAGAATAGACACGGCCGCAAACAACATCAGCGGAGAAGTCAGCACAATAAAAATCAGCGAACTCACAATATCAAAACCCCGTTTGACAATTCGTCCCCATCCGTCAAGGCGAGTGCGCTTCACTTCAATCACCGGAATCCCCGCGATCGGTTGAATCGCGACATTAGTCGATTGCGTGTCAAACAATGCAGCGGCATACTTAAACACAATGTGATTCTCGTCACAGAATTCATACATTTCTTGTATTGTCTCTTTGGAGGCGGTCAGGTCCGTAAAAATCAACTCATCGATCATCTGATGCGCATGGTAGCTCAAAATCTTTTCCTGAGCTTCGTCGCTGAAGGCATCAAATTGCAACTTCACATGTAACCCCAGGCTGCGGCTGTTTGCGAGCTCATTGGAAATGAGTTTCGTCGTATGTCCTTCACCAATCAAGACAACGTTCCGAACGCCCACTCCACGATGGAACAGGTGGCGCTGAAGATACACCATGCCAACGCGACCGATCGTGATGTAGGCGACAGAGAACACATACGCCGCTAAAATAATGAAACGCGATGAAAATAAGTCGCGCTCGAAAAAAAACAGAATGATAATCACCAGTATGGCTGTAGAACATGCCAGAAAGACGCGGCGCACTTCTTCCACCACTCGACGTGTGGCGCGCATGTGATAGAGCCCTGAGAGCGCAAAAATACCCACCCAGAGCAGCGCCGTGATCGCGACCATCAAGAGATAGTGACGAAATGGAATTTCGTACAACGCCGGTCGCAGCGGGGTCAGCGATGTTTGAAATCGCAACACATACGCTGTACAGCCAGCGGCGATGAGGAGGAGGTAATCAACAGGTAATAGAATGGCGCCGAAGATGAGTTCTGCTTTCTTCATAGCTCATGGATGCTGGAGCATCGCACACTCTCTTGTGGATGTCTGCACAATAGAAACATTTTTGTAAGCCGAATTCTGTACCACGCATGCCCGAAGGCACAACGCGATGATAGTCATCTCTCTCGGCACTCTGTTGCCAGAGGCCTGTAGCCCCAATAACGTGGGTTGCACCAGACAGGGTTTACCATCAACTCTCCCTCACGGAAGAGGAAGCTGGATAGCCGGCAGATAAACCACCGACACTCCATACTCTTTTCACCTTTCTCTCGCTGGACGGCTCGGGTTACGAGTCGTACGCGAGATAGTATTGTCTCTGTGGCACTGATCCCTCGATTTAGTTGAGAGCGCACGCTGTGCGCACGCCTGTTCTTTTATCTTCGGGTTGCCGTTAGCAACTGTCTGTTCCAAAACGTCATTGCCTCGAAAATCCTAAGGCAACGACACTTTGGCGGTGTTCGGACTTTCCTCCCTATGCACGTAGCACAGGGCAACTATCCAAAATATTTCTGTTGTCAACAATCCACAAGAGAAAGTACGATTCCCCTCTTGTAGCGGTGATTATAGTAAAATACTCCGGACAAAAAGTCAAGGTTTAAAAAAAAGATCACCACGGTGGCGCCTGGCTACTGCCTACGACGCACGATGATGAGTGCCAGGATGGGCAGCAGGGCCATTGCGGTGTTCTGCGGCGACATGCCGCCGCATTCGCAGCCTCCACCGCCCCTGATGTTCTCACCCTCCACGGTCTGCGCTTCGGTGTCGTGCGCAGTGGTGTCGCCGGTGTCGTGTGGGAGTGTACTGTCCGAATCCGTGTCGCTGGTGTCGCCACCCGTGCCGGTGTTTTCGACCGGATCGACGTGGGTCACGAGCCACACGCAGGTGGTCGCCCCCTCGGGCCAGCTCTCGTTGTAGCCCGAGCTCTCGGAGTCCGTGAGGTGCTGGCAGCTGTCGTTCACGACGACGCCAGCGACCGCGACGATGGACGCGGAGTTGTCGACCGCGTTGCACGCCAGGTACCAGGCCACGTCGCACGAAGTGTCCCTTCCCCAGGTGAACGCTGCGTCGTGCGAACCCCCGTCTCCGTCGGAGCACTGCCCCGTACCAGGATCGACGCTGGCCTCCACCCAGGCGGTCACGCCATCGATGGTGCCGTCGCAGTCGTTGTCCAGCCCGTCGCAGATCTCGGTCGGATCGGGAGTCGGAATGCACCCCGTTTCGCCGGCCTTCTCCATCATGGAACTTGCGGAACGCGGGGTTTCAGCCCGCCACACTTGTGCGGTGGGATCGCATCCCACCAAGAGCGAAAACAGCATGCTGACCTCCAGCTCCAGACTACTTCACTGTTTCGCGCTGTCAAGCACGGCGGAGAACACGGTGCGTGTCGATGGCTTTATTCACGAGTCTGTCCGCAGCCCCATTCTGTTCACGCGGAATATGTGTAAATGTGATTCGATCAAACTGTCCAGACAGGTTATAGAGCGTAACAAATAACTGCGCGAGCAGTGGATCTTTAATTTTGTATTCACGATTCATTTGGCGCACCACCAGTTGACTGTCGAGATAACAGTCAACTTCTGTTGCACCCAGTGCCTTCGCTTTTTTCAGTGTGGCAAGCAGCGCGCGATACTCCGCTTGGTTGTTTGTGGTTTCACCAATGTACTCGCTGACCTCTCCGATCAAGACACCGTCATCGTTCAACACCACTCCGCCGATTCCCGCTGGACCAGGGTTGCCGCGAGCGCCGCCGTCGGTATACAGTATGCACTTCATGATTGTGGCAGAATATCTTTTACCGTGAGTTGGATATCACGATGCCCGTTCCATTCGTTCACACCAATATGGTAAGCGATATCGACGTTCTGTCCAATACGAATCTCGTTGTACCATTCTCCTCGATCAAAGGCGATGCACGGACGGCGAACTCCGTCCCGTGACACCGTTATGCGCAAATGGTTTTGCTTTTTGCCGACAAGAGTGCACTCTTCGATACACACTGCACGCGACACAAACAACGGCTCACGGTTCCCTTCACCATAGGGGGAACACTGTCGAACGACATCCACCAAGCCCCAATCCACGAGCGAGAGGGCAATTTCGGAATCAATGTGCAGGGTTTTCGTGAGATCCCGGCCGTCCAACTGCTCATGCGCCCGCGCACGAAGTCGCTCGGTGAATGCTTCAAGCGCAGCCTTGTCTTTTAATGAAAATCCGCACGCCATGGGGTGACCGCCAAATTTGGTGAAGAGCTCTGGCATTGCCTGTAGCGTTTGTACTAAATCAAAATGCTCAATCGAACGTCCGGAGCCAACGAATTCGCTACCCATGGTCGTGATCACCACGGTCGGTCGATGAAAGTGCGACGCAACACGCCCTGCAACAAGAC